>NZ_JAUHUK010000019.1:0-132111 GCF_030417915.1 Pseudomonas sp. C32
ATTGGCAGCCACACTGACCGTGAACACCAGATCATTACTCGTGGCCGTGCGGCCTTCCACCACCGTGCCGTTGAGCGACAGGACCACCGCCTGGCCCGTGGCCGTGTCCGTCATCCCGGTGGCACCGGCGCCGATGCTCAGCGCATAGGTCAACGTGCCCGCCCCATCGGCGCCAAACGCCGAATCGAAGTTGGCGGCAAAGCTCTGGGTGACGTCGGTTGTCAGGTCCGTCTCATCCACCGTCAGCGCTGGCTCCGTACCGGTAGTACTGATGCTTGGCCCGTCGTCGTCGAAAATCATCTTGGAGCCGATTTCGACGGTCTGCAGAGAAGCCTGGACCAGCCTGAAGCCACCGATATCAAAATCGGCGTGATCATTGCCCTTGGCGTTGGTGGCCGCGCCGTTCTCGACGAGCACGCGGTTGTGATCCGCCGTTGTGGTGTATTCAATGTCGTAACCGGCTTTGACGCCGCTGATGGTCACAACCCCGCCGGCAAAGCTGAAGACAATGCCCAGAGTATTCGACGGTGCGGTGGAGTCCGCGACGACCCCGGTGCTAATGTTGGTGACGCGAACGCTGGTGATTGCAATCGACGTATCACCCGCATATCCGTCGATGAAATTCACGCCAGGTTCAGCCGCGGTGCTGAAGGCACTGACTCTTACGACAGCAGTCTTGCCGCCCTGCAACTGCACGACGTCGAAACTCGCCGACTTCGTATTGTAGACGGCGGTAAAGTCGATGTTGGATTCAAGGTCTGCTTCGTTTTGATCGAGGAAGGGAACCGTCACATTCTGCCGGGCACCCGTCACGAACGAAAAGCGGATGCCCTCTTGTTCCACAATCATCTGATTGTTGGTGCCGAAGGTGGTCGGGCCACCCGCCTGGCTGGTATTGACCGTGTCGCCGGTGTTTATATTGACGCCGGTGGACTGGTTTGCCGGGTCCTTGCCGGTGGCGATGATGACGGGATCCGTGATCCGCGTGACACCATTGACCGTTGTCGTGTCCGGGTTCAGCTTCGTGAACATCAGGAAGAGGTTCTGACCGGAAGGTGCATTGAGCAGACTGAACGCCTGGTCCTGACTGGCCCCGATGAAGACTTTATTCATCAGATTGACCGAGTCATCGGCGTTCGTCGCGTCTGGATGCTGGAGCGGTTGGTACTCCACGGTCCAGATCTTGCCGCCCGAAATTGGCGTTCCGGTTTCTTCTATATAAGCTGCGAACACGATCGCGCCGTTCGGCCCACCGGCTCGGCCCAGAACGATGTTGTTGTCGGTATCGGTATAGAGAAGGATGCTGGTGCCATCGAGGGTAAACAGTCCACTGTCATCGCCATCGAGTGCGGCGCCAGTGCTGTCAACGAAGCTGACATCAGTCAGGCTTCCACCGGGTAAAGCGTTGATGGTGAATGCATTGCTGCCCGTGTTGCCCACGGCCCCGGTATAGCCGCTCAAGGCGGCACCTGTTGCGGTACCTGCCCCAAGTGCGGTCAATCGGGTCGCGAAACTCGTGGGCAGGGACGCCACCAGAATGTCGTTGTCGTCTGCGTCTCCCGCTGGGGCTGGAGTGGCCGTGGCGTTCTGCAACCCGGCCGTCTCGTCCAGCGTAACGTCCTCGCCGGTCAGCACGACGCCCAAAACACTGTCCGTAAAGGACGTAGTCGCTACAGCGTCGTCACCCGTACCGGGCGCACCATCGGCGCCGGCCGAGGCCGCGGTGAGCAGAAACGTCGCGCCGGCCGAGTCGTCGGGGTTCACGTACCACGAGGTGGTAACACTGCCGTTGACTTTACCGTCGAGATCGCCGGCACCGCCGTCGGTCACGGACCAGGGCTCGTGCCCATCACCGGTGTTGGTATCGAGCACATCGTCGGACGTGCCCCACACCTTATCCGCGCCGGCACCGACAGCGTGGTCCACTTCGAACGTCACGGTGCTGCCGGGAGCGAAACCGTTGGCGGTGATGCTAGCGGTGCTGCCAGGGGCGTAGTCCTTCTGGTCAGTGGTGACGACCGGTGTGTAGGCGGATGAAGGATGGGTATCGGTGTTGTTGGTCAGGTCATTCGTAGGCGATGAGGTTTTCTTGCGCATAGTCATGGTTTTCTCCTGAACGGGTCCATTCATCGAGACCGACCGTGGACCATTGTTGTTTTATCAGGACACCACTATGAGCACGCACCGGAGATTGCGCATCGGCCGATACTCCCAGAGGAGGTAGGAGATTCAGACTACTTGGGAGGGGGAGGTTGACATCGCGAGAAGGCAGAATTGACTGCCCGGACTAGCCTGCCGTGCCCTTCAAGCCATTGCTGCTGAGCGTCACTGGCGGTTACTACATCAACCTGCTCCGCATACGCCAGGCCGGCGTGCTGTCCCGCCATCGCCACACCGGCGGCGCTCATGCCATCGTGCTCAAGGGGCGCTGGTATTACCTGGAGCATGATTGGGTCGCATCCGAAGGCTGCTTTGCGTATGAGCCTCCCGGTGAAACCCATACCCTTTTCGTGCCGGAAGATGTTGAAGAAATGATCACCTGATTCCACGTCCAAGGCGGATACACCTACGTCGATCCACAAGGTGTAGCGGTCGGCTACGAAGACGTTTTCACCACGCTTGAAGCAGCCCGCAAGCACTACAAAGAACCGGGTCTACCTGACGACTACATCAAGCAATTCATTCGCTGATCATTGATCTGAAAATCATAAGCGTGCTTATGGCACGCTTATTGTTTCAGCCCCAGAAAAGTGGCACGCTGATTTTCGAACAGCCCGTCGACAAGGTAGATCAATGGACAATTACTCGCAGATGTTGGCCTTTATTTGGGCCACCGAGCACGGAAATTTTTCTGCAGCGGCGCGCTCAAACGGACTGACTCCCTCTGCCATCAGCAAGCTCATCACTCGCCTGGAGGATCGGCTGCAGGCTCGCCTATTCCAGCGAGGCACTCGCAATCTCACCCTTACTGAAGAAGGTGCAGCTTACCTGGTCAGCGCGCGGGAAGTGGTCAACGCCATGGCAGAGGCAGATTCCCTGGCTGAAGCGTTCCCTACGCGCGTTAGCGGAACTCTACGCATCCATACGATGACAACCTTCGCCAAGCATCAAATTTTGCCCTGGCTACCAGAGTTCCTTGCCACATACCCTGCCCTGAGCGTCGACATTCAAGTTGGCCCCCAATACATCGACCAATTTGAACAGGGTCTTGATATAGCCATCCACAGCGGTGTCTTACCCGACTCATCACGGATTGCCAGAAAGGTGGGTGAAAGTGCTTGGGTCATCTGCGCCTCGCCGGAGTATATCGAGCGTTGCGGTAGACCCAATCACCCACAAGACCTTGAGAACCATGACTGTTTTAACTTCAGTTTCAAAAGCGCCTGGAATAACTGGGAGTTCGAAATCGACCACCAAAAAACCTTGATTCCTGTCAGCGCCAAAGCGTCTTTTGCCCAGGGTGACCTGCTGCGTCAGATGGCACTATCGGGTGCAGGTATCGTGAAGCTTGCGCAATTCCATATCGGGGCGGATATCAGGAAAGGGCGCCTGATCCCATTGCTTGAGGAGTACGCCCTGGATGAAAAAGAACCCATCTACATGGTGTACTCAAATCGCAAGCATCTCAGTCCCAGGATCAGGGTTTTTCGAGACTTCCTTGAGACCAAAATTGCTGAGCAACCTTGGGCCATATAGGCATCGCCCAGAAACAGCGCGCCCCATCTACCATGCAGCCTCACGCGAAAAAGCGAGGCGGTTAAACCGCCCCAAGCCACGGGGTAAATCGGCAACCTAACGATTACCCGGCGACATCCCCGGAACGCTGGTAGCACTGTTCGTGCCACACGCTATCAAAATCTGCCTGCGCTAAAGATTCTTCAGTGCTTGGCTGTCCCTACCGTTCCCGGATTAAACATCCATGGAACACAACACAACACCACAGCAATGCTTAGTGGTACTTCAAGCATTGCTGCGACGAGCCCGCTCTCAGCAATGAATTGGCGCGGAGCCAAGTATCAAGTCGGCCCCACGCTCAGCAACAGCCATTACCGCACCCTGGATGTTGCCGGAGATCATTGATGGAATGACCGAGGCATCGACGACACGAAGACCACTTAGGCCATGGACTCGCAACTGTGAGTCGACCACGGCGCCCTCGTCCTCGCCCATCCTGCAGGTGCCGATGGGGTGATAAATCGTCTGGCCATTGTCTCGTGCAAATTCGAGCCAATCTTCATCGCTCTTGGTTTGGGAGCCCGGACTGGTTTCTGCATCGACGAATGCACTCATCGCCGGCTGTTCCATAATTCTTCGCGCGATTTTCATGCCCTGGATCAGACTCGTGCAGTCTTCATCCTCAGTCAGAAAATTCGGACGAATCGCAGGCATAACACCAGGATCCTTTGATTGGATGTGAATGCTGCCCTGAGACTTAGGACGTAGCTGACTGACGCCAATCGTGAAGCCTGGGTGCTTATCCAAAATTCGCTCGGCGGCATTGGCATAGCTTGCATGTACGATGAAATATTGCACATCCGGCGTAGGCATTTCAGGCTTGGTCTTCACAAAACCATGAACCAAGCCGGTACCCAGTGTCAGAATTCCTGTGCGCTTGGTGAAGTACTCAGCCACGGCAAGACCAAGTCTCCATCCGCGTGCCAGCTCATTGAGAGTCACCGTGTTCTTCAGCCGCCAGTTCATACGGGTGGCAAAGTGATCGATGTAATTTTCCCCTACACCATCAAGACGGTGCTTGAGTGGGATGCCAGCCTTGTCGAGCACATCAGGTCGCCCGATTCCCGACAGCTCCAGGATTTGCGGCGATTGAATGGCTCCGGCACACAAAATGACATCCTGTCGGGCACTGACAGTGACCTCGCGACCGCCTTGACGGTAAGTGATACCAGTGCAACGTGAGCCTTCAAGTTCGAGGCGCAACACATGTGCATTGGTCTCGATTTGCAGGTTAGCACGTGCTCTTGCCGGCTTGAGATAGCCGTCCACAACGCTCCAACGCCGCCCCTTGTGCTGGGCAACCTGGTAGTAACCAAATCCCGTCTGATCATCGCCGTTGTAATCTTTATTGTGCCGGTGTCCATCTTGAATGCTCGCCTCCAGGAAAGCGTCCGACACGGGATAGCGCTCTGTGACCTGCTGAATATGCATCGGGCCTTCATGACCACGCGAGTCATCGCCTTGAGCATAAGTCTCGATTTTTTTGAAGTAGGGCTTGAGCGTGGCGAAATTCCACTGCTTCGCCCCTGTTGACTCCCAAGCGTCATAGTCCCCTGGCTGCCCACGCACATAGATCATCCCGTTAATGAGGGTAGATCCGCCGAGCCCCTTACCACGGGGTACGGAAATTTCCCTTCCGCGCGTGTTCGCCTCGGCCTGGGTCTTAAATCGCCAGTTGTAACGTTTGTCCACTAGCAGCTTGGTGAAGCCAGCAGGAATAGGAATCCAAAAACCGTTCGGTTCGCCCCCCGCTTCCAGCACCAAAACTTTGTATTTTCCGGAAGCAGTGAGCCGATTGGCGAGGATACAGCCAGCCGTGCCACCACCAACAATGACGTAATCAAATGTACTCATGATTTTGCTCGTTCTTATTAGTCGCCATCGCCGCAGCCATCAACTCAATCTGACAAAGCAGCATTGGCATTCCATCAAGCACTCGACAGCCCTTTTCAGTTGCGGCTGCCAACAGGGGAGTGATCGCAGGTTTCATAATGATTTCTGCGACAATTTGCGATGAGGTGAGCAACGCTACATTCAAGGGCAGAATGTCATCCACAGAGAGCCCAAGGGATGTGCTGTTTACTACCAAATCATGGCCAGATGGATCATCTGAGCCGACACACAGCTCCACAGCGGGGAAGACGATGGCGAGTCTTTGGACAAGCTCCTCTGCCTTGCTTGTGGTGCGATTGAAGAGGGTGATTTTTCTGACGCCTGCAGCGGCGAGAGCGAACGCGATTGCCTTTGCTGCGCCCCCAGCACCTGCCAAATAGACCGACATGCCGGCCGGTTCTACGTCCCGTTGACGTAGACCTGCCAAGAAACCCGCGCCGTCCAGGATGTCGCCATGCAGGCTTCCATCTTCGTTGCGTCTCACTACGTTGACCGCACCTACGAGTCGCGCAGCATCTGACACAGAATCGCATAGCTCAACGATTGCGGATTTGTGCGGCACCGTAACGATGAATCCATCCAGGCTTTGTATTCCGCGCAGTCCTGCAACAACGCCGTGGAGACCATCTGTGCTGACATGAAATGGCACCATTACCCGATCATCACCGCGCTCAGTGAACAGGCGGTTCATCGCACCGGGTGTCTGCACATGATGGATTGGGTCAGCGATGATCGCGTATACCCGTGTGGTGCCAGTGATCTTGTTTTTGTTTTCCATGAGTTCAGGCCAATGTGTAGGTGGTTTTGACGGAGGTATAAAATTCCTTTGCGTACCCACCTTGCTCGCGAGGCCCATAGCTTGAGTTTTTGCGACCGCCGAAAGGTGCGTTGTAATCCACTCCTGCTGTTGGGACGTTGACCATCACCATGCCGGCGGTAGACCGTTGCTTAAAGTCCGAGCTGTGCTTGAGAGAAGTGGTGCAAATCCCAGATGACAAACCGAATTCGGTGTCGTTAGCCAGCGTGACTGCCTCCTCGTAATCCTTAACGCGGATGACACTCGCCACCGGGCCGAAAACTTCCTCCCGGTTGATACGCATCTGGTTAGTGGTTTCAGTGATCAGCGCCGGAGAAATGTAGAAACCTGGTGTGCCCCTTGTCAGCAGTTCGCCGCCGTAAGCGAGCTTCCCACCCTCTTCCTGGGCGCTCTTGATGTAATCGCAGTCTTGCTTGAGCTGCGCCTGTGACACGACAGGGCCCATGTCACAGCCTTCAGACAATGCGTGGTCAACCTTGAGTGAAGAGAGTCGCTTGATCACGGCCTCAACAAATTGATCGTGTATGCCATCCTGGACAATCAATCGACTGGAGGCGGTGCATCGCTGGCCTGTAGAAAAGAAGGAGCCGGAGACCGCTACTTCAACTGCCTGATTGAGATCTGCATCATCCAAAATAATGAGCGGGTTTTTGCCGCCCATTTCCAGCTGGACTTTGGCACCGCGCTCCATGCAGGTCATGCCAATACTGCGGCCTGTGCCAGTGGAACCCGTGAACGTCAAAGCCCGTACTTTTTTAGACTTCGCAAAGACATCGCCCACTTTCGAGCCGGGCCCCATGACCAGATTGAACACTCCGGAGGGAAGCGCACCCGCGCGAACAATAATTTCCGCCAGTGCCCACGCACTGCCAGGCACCAGATCAGCTGGTTTGAAAACGACTGCGTTACCGAACGCCAATGCAGGGGCGATCTTCCAGGCTGGGATTGCGATAGGGAAGTTCCAGGGAGTGATGATACCGACCACGCCCTCTGGCTCGCGCCGTACATCGGTCTCAACCCCAGGGCGAATGGATGCCAGGCGTTCGCCCGAAAGGCGTAATGCTTCGCCCGCAAAAAACTTAAACACCCTGCCGGCGCGAACCACTTCACCAATACCCTCAGGCAGGGTTTTCCCTTCCTCGCGCGCGAGCAACCGGCCCAACTCTTCACGACGAGCCAAAATCTCAGTGCCTATGTGGTCGAGCGCGTCACTTCGCACCTCGGCGGTAGATCGAGCCCAGTTCGGAGCCGCCTCGAAAGCCGCATCAACAGCCATCGCCGCTTGAGAAGCATCAGCGCGCGCGTACTCACCGACCACATCATTAGTATCGGAAGGATTGATATTCAGGTTGATATCGGCGCCTTCGAGCCACTCTCCGGCAATAAAATTCTTATTCATGCACTCTCCCAGACACTAATATTTATGTAGGTGAACTGAAGGGTAAATATAACTTTCGTCAGTGCAGAGCAATCAACAAGCACGTAACAAGCTGAGCCAGCCACGCCTCGCAATAAAACAAAACACGTTTGACTCTAATAAAATGACGTCAATGAATTACAGTCGAGCTAGTGAGCTTTCATAGATTACTCGGGCTACCGTGATAATGACCTTGCAAGCATCTGAAGCACTGAACAAAACCATACCCCCCGGGCTCCATTACTGTCTACGGCGTAGCTGTGCCTGCAGTTCACACCCAGTATGAAGAACAAGAACGAAAGGATGCAGCCATCTCATTCATACAACGAACGTGAGAGCTCGCTCTAAAAGAAACTGGAGATACAACTACTTAAATCAAGTTCACAATTCTTACTCAGATTTAAACGACAAACTCAGGCACGCACGATCATTGATAATCTAGCGACGACTCGAATGCGTGCGCCGAAATTTGCCCATCATTTCCATGCTGATCATGCGCTGATAATTCGCGCCTTCGCTTAACTGACGGCTATCACCGTCTCACCCTCATCAGCTGCCAGATCGATACCTTTACTGGCAGCGGCTTTTTATGCGCGAACAGCTCACCGAGAGAGGTCGGTAATGAAGAGTAACCGTCTGGCCAACACGCCTTACTGTGGAAAAGTATATGTGCCATGCGCTTTACCCCAGGGAACACGCTGTGGCGTGCGAATCGGGGCCACGTTAGGATTGTGCTCTTTTGGGAGACGCTCATGCCGGCACCAATTTTTGCAGCTGCCCAATGCGCCATTCGTGCTGGCGATATCAGTGCCAACCTGACGCTGCACATGGATTTCATGCAGCACGCTCGCGAGCAGGGGGTGGGGCTATTACTCTTTCCCGAGTTATCGCTCACAGGATATGAACCAACCTTGGCTAAAGCCCTGGCGCAGGATATAGATAGCCCACTTCTCTCCCCCTTGCGACACCTTGCGCGGGAAGCCTCCATGACCACGGTAGTGGGTTTACCGTTGCGCCTACCCGGTTATGACAAACCGCTAATTGCAGCTTTCATACTCCACCAAGATGGCTCGATTGGTGTCTATACCAAGCAGCATTTACACCCTGGCGAAGAGCAATTCTTTAGTGCGGGTAATGGGGGCGATTTGATGCTTATCGCCGACTTACCCATAGCCCTATCGGTGTGTGCTGATTTCAGTCACCCGGAACATTCATCACACGCTGCAAAACAAGGCGCGCAGTTGTATGCCGCTAGTGTGCTCATCGGTGAAACCGGTTACTCACGTGATAGTTCGCTATTGCAGAACTGCTCAAAGCGTCATGGAATGGCCGTGCTCATGGCGAATCATGGCGGCCCGACCGGAGGGTGGGCTGCTGCTGGGCAGAGCGCGTTTTGGAATGAGCAGGGTCGATGCGTTGCGTCCACGGACGGCGTGGGGAACCGGTTGCTGATCGTCTCGAAACAGCTTCATGGGTGGCAAGGTTTCGAAACTCCAGTCTTCGTTACTTCCTAAATTCGGTGAGGTGGGAGCGCCGGGCTTTTCTGCGCTTGCACCCGAATCCATTTGTGGACGAGGTTTGCGTTGAGGCTATGGCCGAGCGCGACGCTGGCAATCGAAGCGCCGGGCTGTGCACACTCTTGAATGACCTGGGCCTTGCGGGGCTGGGTAGATGACTTGGCCGGACGGTTACAATGAAGATCGTTTTCAGCGAGAACCCGGCATCCGAGCAAGAGTTTATCGAGTCGAAAGCTCCGAGCGGAGCAAGAACACAGGGCGGATGCTTATGGAATCAAGCCTGTGTCTACACGCACAGCCAATTGGCGCGCGTGCAGCCAAACACCCGATAACTCAAGGAAGTAGATCGGTCAGAACGTTGGGGGAGAAACCGCGCTCACCACGACACAAACTTCGTCAAAAGGATTGCGCATGCGATGCGGGAGTCTGCTGTCGAAGTAGTAGGCATCACCCACCGAAAGGATTCGCACCTCATCCCCAACGGTCATTTCAAGCTTGCCCTCGATGATGATTCCGCCCTCCTCGGCCTCGTGGGAATAAAGCTCCTCACCCTCTTGTCCAGTGTCAGCTCCTGGCTCGTACCGCTCGTGCAGGATCATCATGGAGCTGTTCGCCAGGTTCGCCCCCACCTGTCGATAAGAGAGTTTCTTGCCATCAGCAAGCTCCACCAATTCATCGGCTTTGTAGAAAACTGCCCGATCTACAACTGCCGAATCTGAAAAAAACACACTAAGGGTGACATTCAGGGGGCGTAGCAAGCGTTTCAAAATACTTACGGACGGGCTGGATTTGTCTCGCTCGATAATCGAAAGCGTGGCATGAGGAACTCCGGCCTGCTCAGCCAACCCTCGAATTGAAAGCCCGCGACTTTGTCGCAATGCTTTCAGTCTCGCCCCCACCGAAGCAGTCTCCTGAATTTCTGAAGGGTCTTCAGACGGATCTTCGGGGGCATGGGGGCTTCGACTAATCGCCGGTATTTCTATCACGGTTAAATCCTCAGATAAACGGCACCCGAGGGGGCCAAACTTCAGTTCGATGACTTGAACTGCCCACTCTCTTTGAAGCCAACACGAATCATACACACCAATTTGAGTTGTTTCGCACCACGCAATGCACCTCAAGGGAAGCAAAGTAACACGATTTCAAGATCGCTCGTCCATGACGAAAACTTTTAGCCAGGTAACAAAAACCACCAATATCTAGTCACCTAACGCTCAAAATCCTAAATTTTAAGCATTAAAAAACAATCGCTTACCGTTTATCCGGGCGATTGGAGATTTTTTCGGAGCTAAAAAATAAAACTTGCCTAGATTATTTTTGAGTGGTAAAAATTTTTACCACAACAACACAACAATCTGCGTCGAGGTTTCAAAATGCACAAGCCATGCCACGCTGTAGCAGCACTTGGATTTGCCCTCGTTGGGATTGCAGCTTCATCACAAGCTGCCAACGCCCGTGACCTCACGATTGTTTCCTGGGGAGGAAACTTTCAGGATGCACAACGTGAGATTTTTTTCGCGCCATTTGGAAAACAAATCGGAAAGAACGTCCTCGACCAAAGTTGGGACGGCGGCGTTGGTGTGCTCGACGCAAAAGTAAAAGCAGGAACACCGAATTGGGACGTCGTTGAAGTCGAAGCCGAGGATCTGGCTCTGGGATGCGACTCCGGCCTCTACGAAAAAATTGATTGGGCAAAGGTCGGAAACAAATCCGATTTCATCCCCGAAGCCGTCAACGAATGCGGGGTGGGCGCCATTGTTTGGAACACTGGCTTGGCCTGGGACGGCGACAAACTGAAGGCCACTCCAACTTCTTGGGCCGACTTCTTCGACACCAAGAAATTCCCTGGGAAACGTGGTCTGCGTAAGGGGCCAAAATATTCACTTGAATTTGCATTGATTGCAGATGGTGTAAAACCAGCCGAAGTCTACAACGTGCTGCGTACTCCAGAAGGTATCGACCGAGCCTTCAATAAACTCAACGAGATCAAATCGAGCATTGTCTGGTGGGAAGCCGGCGCACAACCGCTGCAAATGCTTTCTGCTGGTGACGTTGTCATGAGCTCTGCCTACAACGGCCGAATCACCGGCTTCAACCGTAATGAGGGCAAGCACTTCAAGTTCCTGTGGAATGGCAGCGTTTCGGCCATCGACTCGTGGACTGTTCTTAAAGGCAGCGAGAACAAAGCCGCCGCCATGGACTTCATTGGCTATGCCAGCAAAGCTGAAAACCAGGCAAAGCTGCCTAAGTTCATCGCTTACGGCCTGACCAACAAAAACGCCAACGAACTTGTACCGGCAGAAATGAAATCTGACCTGCCAACGACCCCAGAAAACCTTGCTCAATCGGTGCCTCTGGATGTCGAGTTCTGGGTCGAAAACACTGAACCACTGACCGAGCGCTTCAACGCCTGGATCGCCCAAAAGTAACCGATCCTCCTAGGTTGCTCCTGCCACCTATGGCCAGGTGGCAGGTCAACTACCAGCGTCCACCCTGCGACTAGAAAAAATAACGGTTGCTTCTCCTTTTTTGAATAAGTAGGCGGACGAGTAGCGAAGATTATTTCTGCCTACTCCCGAATGAGGGTTGCCACATGAATCACTTGGTTAGCTTCAAAAACATCCAGAAAACCTACGATGGTTTTCGGCCAGTCGTTAAGGATCTAAACCTAGATATCAAAGAAGGCGAATTCGTGACACTACTCGGCCCATCCGGCTCTGGTAAGACCACTAGCCTCATGATGTTGGCCGGTTTCGAAACACCGACACACGGCGAGATTTTTCTGAAGGACAAGCCGCTGCACAACCTGCCACCCCACAAGCGCGATATCGGCATGGTGTTTCAGAATTACGCACTGTTCCCTCACATGACGATCGAGCAAAACCTCGCATTCCCGCTCTCTGTCCGCAAAATGAATAGCGTCGACAGAAGGGAAAAAGTCCGCCGTGCATTGGACATGGTAAAGCTCAGCGACTTCGCAAAACGCTACCCCGCTCAACTGTCGGGTGGCCAACAACAACGAGTCGCGCTGGCTCGGGCCCTGGTGTTTGAACCCAAACTTGTATTGATGGATGAACCACTGGGTGCCCTGGACAAACAGTTGCGCGAACACATGCAACTGGAGATTAAACACCTCCACAAGCAGCTCGGGCTGACCGTTGTTTACGTGACACACGACCAAAGCGAAGCACTGACAATGTCCGACCGTGTCGCTGTCTTCAATGACGGCGTGATCCAACAGATCGACAGTCCTGCGGCAATTTATGAAGCCCCAACCAAAAGTTTCGTGGCTCAGTTCATCGGTGAAAACAACACCCTGATCGCTACGTTTGTTTCCAGAGATGACAGTCACACTATCGCACGCCTGGCTGACGGCAGCTTGATCCGGGCGATTTCGGTAGTTGGGGCTAAGCCTGGAGATCAGGTCGCGCTTTGCATTCGACCAGAGCGCGTTGTGGTTGGGCCGGCTGGCAGTACGCCATTGACTGCTCGCATTCAGGAGTACATCTACCTGGGTGACCACGTTCGAATGATTACTGAAATTGCAGGGCAACCGAACTTCATGATCAAGCTTCCTGCCTCGCAAATGGATAGCAGCTGGACTGTAGGTAGCTCGATTTCCATTTCTTGGGCGCCAGAGCACATACGTGCCCTGGACGTGACCACACACTGAGTCGCAGATCATGAGTCATTCAGTAGCAATTCTTTCAGGCAAGGCCGAAGCGCTAGATCTTAGAGCCAAGCTTAGAAAAGCCGAACGCTCATACAAACTGAAATCGCTAGCGCTCATTGCGCCGCTGTTTCTGTTCGTACTCGTGTGCTTTGCCTTCCCAATCGGCACCATGCTTACTCGAAGCGTGGACAACCCCGACGTGCATAGCGCCATGCCTGCAACAACAGAGGCGCTCGGATCCTGGGACGGTACCTCGCTGCCGAGCGAGGGCACTTACGATGCTTTGGTAAAAGACCTGGCTAGCGCAAAAGAGAGCGGTCAGATCGGAGCTCTTACCAAACGCTTGAGTTACGAAATCCCTGCTTACCGAACCGTTATCACTAAGACGCTGCGCAAGCTGCCGGACAGCACCGCAACGTCTAAGCGTGAGGCACTGATCGCTGTGGATAGTGCTTGGGGAGACGTGAATTATTGGAAGGCCCTGAAGCAAGCATCGTCGAAGCTGACACCTTATTTCTTGCTTGCGGCCCTCGATCATCGTGTTGATTCCGCCACCGGTAGCATTGTCAAAGCAGAGCCGAACCAATCGATTTACTTGGATATTTTCACACGCACCTTCTATATCGGCGGCGTTGTAACCATCCTCTGCCTGTTACTCGGTTTTCCAGTCGCTTACTGGCTGGCCACTTTGCCAGAGGGTAAAAGCAACCTGTTGATGATCTGCGTTTTGCTGCCCTTCTGGACGTCTCTGATTGTTCGCACAGCGGCGTGGATCGTACTGTTGCAATCAGATGGCCTGATCAACCGCTCGCTCATGTTCCTTGGGATTGTGGACGCACCTGTCCAGCTTGTTTTCAACAGGACTGGCGTAATCATCGCGATGACACATGTCCTTCTGCCGTTCATGATTTTGCCGCTCTACAGCGTGATGAAAAGCATTCCTTCGAACTATGTACGCGCCGCCATTTCTCTTGGGGCACATCCTTTCGTTGCCTTCTGGCGAGTGTATGTCCCCCAGACCTTCGCGGGTCTAGCAGCCGGTGGTTTGCTCACCTTCATTCTGGCAATTGGTTACTACGTGACGCCAGCGTTGGTAGGGGGTGCAGCGGATCAAATGGTCAGTTACTTCGTCGCGTTCTACACCAACAAAACCGTCAACTGGGGCATGGCATCGGCGCTAGGTAGCCTGCTGCTGATCGCAACCCTGCTGCTCTATATGGTGTACGGAAAGCTCACCAACCCAACCCAGGCGAGGTAATCGACATGTTGCAGCCTTACGCTTCCTCTGCAGAGAAACTGGCCAGGTTTGGATTGGTCTCTACCTCAATCCTTGTACTGCTGTTTTTGATCGTTCCGATACTGGTGATCATTCCTTTATCTTTCAATTCGTCATCTTTTCTCACATACCCAATGGATGGCTTCTCCTTCCGTTGGTATGAAGAGCTGATGACGTCTCAAGAATGGCGCCAAGCATTCAAGAACAGTTTCATCATCGCTCCAGGCGCCACCTTGCTGGCGATGGTGTTCGGGACGATGGCATCCGTTGGCTTGTGTCGGGGTAACTTCCCCTTCAAAAACGTGGTTATGGCCTTTCTCATTTCGCCAATGATCGTGCCTCTGATCATTGTCGCAGTAGGTCTGTACTTCTTCTTCGCCAAACTGCAGTTGCTCAATAGCTACATTGGATTGGTACTGGCGCACGCGATGCTGGGTGTCCCTTTCGTAGTTATCACGGTTAATGCGACTTTGCAGGGTTTCAACACCAATCTGAGCAGAGCAGCTGCCAGTCTTGGTGCCCCACCGCTCACGGTCTTCTTTAAGGTCGTGTTGCCTTTGATTGCCCCAGGAGTGATCTCGGGAGGACTGTTCGCGTTTGCCACGTCTTTCGATGAGGTGGTGGTCACTCTTTTCCTGGCCAGCCCGTCGCAAAGAACACTTCCGCTTCAGATGTTCTCGGGTATCAGAGAGAACATCAGTCCAAACATCGCGGCTGTCGCCACCATCATGGTCATCCTGTCCGTACTGATGTTGCTGACACTGGAATTACTCCGCCGTCGCAACGAAAAAATGAAGATAAAACAAGAATAAGAAGGCACACGCAGCCTATTCAGGCTCGTTAAAAGCTACGTAAAAACCCTCTCGGGCCCAATACCCGGGACGGCTAACTACTGTCAAAATTCAGAGGTTTTTATGCCTAATTTAGTTGGTGATGTTTCCAGTGCTGCTCGTATCCTGCCTGACCTGAATGGTGAAAAACTGTTCATTAGCAAAGGTAAAGGCGCGTACCTTTGGGATGACAAAGGTCGCAGATACATCGATACCGCGCTGGGCTTTGGTGCGGTATTGCTTGGCCACTCGAATGACTCGGTAAATGCTGCAGTTACTGAGGCATTAGGCGACAGTGCCGCGCCATCTTGGGCTCATGTCCGTGAGCATGGAGCCGCAACTGAACTGGCCAAACATACCGGCGAGCTCTCAAAGGTGATCTTCACTAACTCCGGTAGCGAAGCTGTACACCTCGCCTGCCGTGCAGCTCGGGCTTATACCAGCCGCGGAAAAATTGCCAAGATGGCTGCCGGTTTCGATGGATGGTTCGATGATGTCAGCTACGGCAACGTCACCTCCAGGGAAGCGAGCTTCCAGGATGGAAAGCGTCCGTTTACCGAACGTACTACGCTGATCCGCTACAACGATTTCGCAGATGTAGAGCGACTATTCGAAGAAGACAATGACATCGCGGCGGTCATCCTTGAGCCGATGCTGGCCAACGCTGGATGCATCATGCCATTGCCTGGTTACCTCAAACATGTGCAGGACATTGCTCATAAACACGGTGCACTGGTGATTTGTGACGAGGTTCTGATGGGTTTCCGGCTGTATGCCGGCCTGGCAGGGCTGCGTGAAGGTTTGAGCCCTGATATCGCGAGCGTCGGCAAAGCGATTGGTAACGGCGTTCCAGTTTCTGCGATCGTCGGCAAGCCTCACATCTTGGCAGGCTTTGAAGAAGGACGTGTCCTTCGCGGGGGCACATTCAGCGGTAATCCGCTGGCATGCGCAGCCATGACGAACACCCTGACTCAACTGGATAACAGCGACTACGAGAGTCTCATCCAATGCGGCAACGATCTACGCGTTGCGATTGAGGCCATTTTCAGATTGCATGGCGTGATCATTTCAACCAGCGGCTACGGGAATGTGTTTGGTGTTTGGTTGGGAATGACGCCCCCGGTGACGTACGAGCAGGCAGTCGAGAAAGCGAACCCTGCCTTCACCATGGCCCTGCACCTGGCGCTGCGCGAAGCAGGAGTGTTGATGATGCCGTCTCCGTACGGCCGTATTTACATTTCCTTTGAGCACAACAGCTTCGTGATCGAAGAAATGAAAGTTGCCTTTGAGAAAGCTGCTGCCAAGTTAAGCGCTGAATTCGCGAACGCTTGATCCAGAAAGGAGGTCTTCAGACCTCCTTTTCCCCACCTGATAAGTGGCAACTATTTGTGTACGACGTTCGGCATCGCGACCCTGGCAACAGCGTCGTATATGGCGATCGCGATGCTGATAGTCAATGTCGAAACACTCCCAATCGAGCCCGAGGTCATTCTCGGCAATCTCGAGTGTAGGCAATGTTTACGAGGAGGATGAAGGAAGGGTCACAGACGCAGCACCTATAGGTCCGCTGCTGCACCCATGGGTTTAGCTGGAGGAATTCAACTCCAGCTGAAGAGCCCGGAAAATATGGTGTCCCAGGGCAGGTTCGAACTGCCAACCTTCCCCTTAGGAGGGGGATGCTCTATCCAATTGAGCTACTGAGACACAGGTCGACCGCGGTGCGAAGCGTTGCGATAGACGGCGTGCATGTTAACGGGCAGGCCTGCTTTTGTCATGTCGTCCGTTGGCTTTTTAAGTGTAGGCAGGCGCCACTTTGGGGGGGCGAGTTGTTTACCGTGCAAATTGCATCAGCGCAAAAAGCCATCATTGCAAAATGCAAGATCGACACTTGGCAAAAATAACTTAATCCATTGTTTTTTAAGAAATTAATAACAGATAGACTCTGGCATGCGAGCTGCTTCAGCTGTTCTCACAGAACAATCGAGGCCAGCGTCATGAACCGCGCCCTTTTAATCTTGAATGCGATCGCGCTGACAATCTTGCTGGGTGGTCATTTTTTCACCCAGGACAGTGAGCCACAGGTGGCCGAGCGCATGCCGTATTACCTTCAGCTGCAAAAGTCGCCGCAACTGGCAGTGATCAACGATCAGCACGGATTTGTCGGCCAGGACGTTAGCCAGGAAAACATCGTGTTGCCGGCACCCTCTTCCGAACGCCTGGTCTTTTGAATGTCCCCCCTTGAGGAGCACAGCATGTCCAAATCAGCCGCAGGATTTTTTATCCTCGCCTTACTGAGCGGCATTCTTCATTTGTCGATGAGCCAGGACATGTCCTTCACCCTGCCGTTGATTGCCTGCGGAATATTCACCGCGCTATTCGTGCTGGCACTGATCGTCGGACGCAAGATCAAGTTTGACCCGGTACTGCGTTAACGCTGGTGGAAGGGACAGGCATCCATCCTGAACTTGCCCTGTAGAGACAACGCCCCTAGTAAATCGGCCATTTGCCACTATTCTGTATAAGCAAGGAACGTTGATCGAATTCGCATGTTCATTCCTTCAGGCACCGTTTGTCGGTCAGTGAGTGCAATCAGCGAATCGGGCGTGTCGAAGTTTTCAAACCAGTCCGCATTTCTGATAATTGGTGCTGGCAGAACGCCTTTATCCAGTTCAATATTTGTCACAGAATTGACGCCAAGGATCCGGCTCATTTGAGGCATGATGCGCGCCTCCATCAATTCAGGTTGAACATTTGGCCAGAGCGCTTGTCCTACCAGACATCCTGCGGCCGATCCCGAAAACCGCTCCCCTGAACTAAACCGGTTAAATATATGCGCCCATTGAAACAGGCAATTTATTCCAGCCGTACGGCTGACAAGTTCGTCGTACGTCTGCCAGACGGAATGCGTGAACGCATTGCCGAGGTGGCTCGCAATCATCATCGCAGCATGAACTCCGAAATCATTGCACGCCTTGAACAGAGTCTTATTCAGGAAGGCGCACTGGGCGAAGAGCTGAGCATGCGCCTGGACAGCCCGGAGCTTTCGTTGCACGAACGCGAGTTGCTGCAACGCTTCCGCCAACTTTCTCACCGTCAGCAGAACGCTCTTGTTTCGCTGATCGCTCATGACGCAGAAATGGCCTCCGACGCGTCCTGATACGCTCCGAAAGCCCAAGCCAGCCTGATCGCTGGCTTTTTTTTGCCTGAAATCCGGGCACAAAAAACCCGCCGGGCGGCGGGTTTCAGTGAACGTTGACTCAGAGCAGGAAAATGGTCGCCAGCCCCAGGAAGATGAAAAAACCACCGCTGTCGGTCATCGCGGTAATCATCACGCTGGCACCCATCGCAGGGTCTCGCCCAAGCCGCGCCAGCGTCATCGGGATCAAGACACCCATCAATGCCGCCAGCAACAGGTTAAGGATCATTGCAGCGGTCATCACCACGCCAAGCGACCAGCTGCCGTACAGCAGAAACGCGACGACACCGATCACACCACCCCAGATCACGCCATTGATCAAGGCAACCGCCAGCTCCTTGCGCATCAGCCGTGAGGTATTGCCGGTGCTGACCTGGTCCAGCGCCATGGCCCGCACAATCATGGTGATGGTCTGGTTGCCCGAGTTACCACCAATGCCCGCCACGATGGGCATCAATGCCGCGAGCGCCACGAGCTTCTCGATCGAACCCTCGAACAGACCGATCACCCGGGACGCCACAAACGCGGTAATCAGGTTGATCGCCAGCCAGGCCCAACGGTTACGCAGGGATTTCCAGACCGATGCGAAGATATCTTCTTCTTCGCGCAGACCCGCCATGTTGAGAACTTCGTTTTCACTCTCTTCACGAATGAGGTCGACCATCTCGTCGATGGTCAGACGGCCGATCAGCTTGCCGTTCTTGTCGACCACCGGCGCGGAGATCAAGTCATAACGCTCGAAGGCCTGGGCGGCGTCGTAGGCGTCTTCGTCCGGGTGAAAACTCACCGGATCGCTGGCCATCACTTCGGAAACCTGTTTGTCCGGGTCGTTGACCAACAAACGCTTGATCGGCAACACGCCCTTGAGGACGCCGTCGTAATCGACCACAAACAGTTTGTCGGTATGACTCGGCAGCTCCTTGAGACGACGAAGGTAACGCAAGACCACTTCAAGGCTGACATCCTCGCGGATCGTCACCATCTCGAAGTCCATCAGTGCGCCGACCTGCTCCTCGTCGTAGGACAGCGCCGAACGCACACGCTCGCGTTGTTGCTGGTCGAGGGTCTCCATCAGCTCGTGGACGACGTCTCGCGGCAGCTCGGAGGCCAGGTCAGCGAGTTCGTCGGCGTCCATGTCCTTGGCCGCAGCCAGGAGCTCGTGATCGTCCATGTCGGCGATCAGGGTTTCACGAACCGAATCGGATACTTCAAGCAGGATGTCGCCGTCACGATCGGCCTTGACCAGCTGCCAGAGCGTCAGACGATCGTCCACCGGCAAGGCTTCTAGGATGTAGGCAACGTCGGCGGAGTGCAGATCATCGAGCTTGCGTTGCAACTCGACGAGGTTCTGCCGGTGAACCAGGTTCTCGACCCGGTCATGATGCGGGCCTTCCTGGCGGTGAGTCAGGTCTTCGACAACTCGCTGGCGCTGCAGCAATTCAACCACCTGAGCCAGGCGGTCCTGCAAGCTTTCCTGCGTTTTCTTTACTTCAACTTCAGACATAGGCGAACTCCACTCCCAGCAGCGGGGCGCGCCGGAAGGATCAATCAGTCAATTCATGATTGGAAAAACGGGGTACTGAGTAACTACTGGGTAAGTCCATGGAGGTAATCCAAAAGCCCCGGCGGGGCTGACGGGCGCAATGATACACCGCCTGACGGTTTAAAACGTTAAAAAATCGCGGCTGAAACAAGCGCTTGCGAAACAAACTTGAGCAGTGTCCTGACCCATGAAATTGCGACGACGCATCCTGAAAAGAAAACACACCGCCCTCGGAAATTGTTCCGGCTAACCTTCAGGCCAACCGTCATGGAGGACAATTGATGCGATCGAATGTGTCGTGCTTTTTACTGCTCGCCCTGCTCTGCCCGCCACCCCTGGCGCTCGCTACGACCGTGAACCGCTGCGAAGCCGTCGACGGACGCATTACCTTCACGACGCTGAGTTGCGCGAATGGAGAACAGCTTTCGCTACAGGATATCCGCACGTTTACACCAGGCAGCATCACGGCACTCATGCCGGAATCCGAAACGCGCGACACATCCAGTATGAAATCCACAAGGAGAGAACCGGTCGTGGTCGGTCAGCAGGAAGACAAGTGTGGAAACCTGCTCAATGCCAGGGAGCGTCGCGAAGCGATCATCAATCAGCGTGTGATCGCCGGCATGAGCCAACAAGACGTCGAAAGCACCCTCGGCAAGCCAGACAAGATCAGCATTCGAAACTCAGCCACGCGTTACCGTTACGACACCCAGCGAGGTCGCAGCGCACACATTGAATTCGACGAGAAGGGATGCACGAAAGGAAAAGCCAAATCCCAGACGGCAAAAAGCCCGCATTAAATGCGGGCTTTCTGTTGTATGGTGCACTCGACAGGATTCGAACCTGTGACCGCTCGGTTCGTAGCCGAGTACTCTATCCAGCTGAGCTACGAGTGCATTTTGTGTTTTTAGACCAGATCACAACTGGCTGAAGCTGAGTTACCTACATTACTGCAAATAACTCTTAAATGGTGCACTCGACAGGATTCGAACCTGTGACCGCTCGGTTCGTAGCCGAGTACTCTATCCAGCTGAGCTACGAGTGCATTTGTTGCCGCGCATTATAGGCCGTCTAATCTCTATGTCAAACACTTTTTCTAGTAATTTCAACAACTTACCGAAGAAGCCAGATTACAACGTACTACGCAAATAATGGCGGAGAACGGGGGATTCGAACCCCCGACACCCTTGTGAGGTGTACTCCCTTAGCAGGGGAGCGCCTTCGGCCACTCGGCCAGCTCTCCGCAACACGGGGCGTATATTAACCAGCTTCTTCCCCGTTTGCAAACATAAAAAACGATAAAAATTAATGGCTTGGTTCTTCGTCCTTCTCTTTCTTGATACGCAGGTAAATTTCTTCCCGGTGAACCGCCACCTCTTTGGGGGCGTTGACACCGATGCGCACTTGATTTCCTTTGACGCCGAGCACAGTCACGGTGATTTCGCCATCACCGATAATCAGGCTTTCTGCACACCGACGAGTCAGAATCAGCATACCTTTCTCCTCACGCAATTCATTTCAGGGACAACAGTCTGCAAAAAAAAGGCACTCGACCCACAACCGGAGCGGTCACAGCCCTACATGCCTGAGTATTGACCAGCGCGAGCAAAAGAACAGGCTCGGGTCTCGCCATTCAAAAAAACAAAAGGCGCGGTCAGACCGCGCCCTTTGGCAAACGCATCACTCGCCCTGTCGGGCCGGTGCGTCCAGTTCGAAAGCCGTGTGCAGCGCGCGCACAGCCAGTTCCAGGTACTTCTCTTCGATCACTACGGAGACTTTGATTTCCGAAGTCGAGATCATCTGGATGTTGATGCTTTCCTTGGCCAGGGATTCGAACATGCGGCTGGCGACGCCTGCGTGCGAACGCATGCCAACACCCACGATCGAGACCTTGGCGATCTTGGTGTCGCCAACCACTTCACGGGCACCCAGCTCGGCAGCGGTCTTTTCCAGCACCGCTTGCGCAGCCTGGTAGTCGTTGCGGTGCACGGTGAAGGTGAAGTCGGTGGTGTTATCGTGCGCAACGTTCTGCACGATCATGTCGACTTCGATGTTCGCGGCACTGATCGGGCCGAGAATCTTGAAGGCAACGCCCGGGATGTCTGGCACGCCACGGATGGTCAGCTTGGCTTCATCGCGGTTGAAAGCGATACCGGAAATGATCGGCTGTTCCATGGTTTCCTCTTCATCAATAGTAATGAGGGTGCCCGGACCCTCTTTGAAGCTGTGCAGAACGCGCAGCGGAACGTTGTACTTGCCGGCGAATTCGACCGCACGGATCTGCAACACCTTGGAACCGAGGCTGGCCATTTCCAGCATCTCTTCGAAGGTGATCTTGTCCAGGCGCTGCGCCACGGAGACCACACGCGGGTCGGTGGTGTAGACACCATCGACGTCGGTGTAGATCTGGCATTCGTCAGCCTTCAGGGCTGCCGCCAACGCCACGCCGGTGGTGTCGGAACCGCCACGACCGAGGGTGGTGATGTTGCCGTGCTCGTCGACGCCCTGGAAACCGGCGACAACCACCACGCGACCGGCCTTCAGGTCACCACGAATCTTCTGGTCGTCGATCTGCAAGATACGCGCTTTATTGTGCGCGCTGTCCGTCAGAATCCGCACCTGGTTGCCGGTGTAGGACACCGCTGGCACGCCACGCTTAATCAGCGCCATGGCCAACAGGGCAATCGTCACCTGCTCACCGGTGGAAACGATCACGTCCAGTTCACGGGGAACCGGTTGATCTTCGCCACTGATTTGCTTGGCCAGATCGATCAGACGGTTGGTTTCGCCGCTCATTGCAGACAGCACAACCACCAGGTCATCGCCGGCCTCGCGGAATTTCTTAACCTTGTCGGCGACCTGCTCGATTCTCTCGACAGTACCGACCGAGGTGCCTCCAAATTTCTGTACGATCAAAGCCATTTCAAAGCCGCCTCTGCCCATGAAGGGCGCCCAAATAATCACTCAAACAGCGTTCCGGCCCGCCACTAGACTGCGGACCGGAGGCGTTGCCTTATAAACCCTGCTCTACAAACGGAACGGTCAGGGCCAGTGCCGCGTCCAGTGCGCCAGCGTCGGTACCGCCGCCTTGCGCCATGTCTGGACGACCACCGCCCTTCCCGCCCACTGCCGCAGCGGCTTGCTTCATCAAATCACCGGCTTTGAGTTGGCCAGTCAGGTCTTTGGTTACGCCTGCAACCAGAACGACCTTTTCCTCATGGACACTGCCGAGCAGGATCACTGCGCGGCCGAGTTTGTTTTTCAGTTGATCGACCAGCGCCAGCAGCGCCTTGCCATCCTGACCGTCCAGACGCACGGCCAGCACTTTCACGCCTTTGACGTCCTGTGCCTGCGCCGACAGATCGTCGCCCGCCGCACTGGCTGCCTTGGCTTGCAACTGCTCGAGTTGCTTCTCCAGCAGACGGTTGCGCTCCAGCACAGCCGACAGCTTGTCGATCAGGTTGTCACGGCTGCCCTTGACCAGGCTGGCCGCTTCCTTGAGTTGTTCTTCCGCCGCGTTCAAGTACGCCAGCGCGGCTGCGCCGGTGACGGCTTCGATACGACGCACGCCCGACGCCACACCGCCTTCGCTGATGATTTTCAGCAGGCCGATGTCGCCGGTACGGTTGGCGTGGATGCCGCCGCACAGCTCGACGGAGAAATCGCCGCCCATGCTCAGCACGCGCACGTTGTCGCCGTACTTCTCGCCGAACAGCGCCATGGCGCCCTTTTGCTTGGCGGTTTCGATATCGGTTTCTTCGGTTTCAACGGCGGAGTTCTTGCGAATCTCGGCGTTGACGATGTCTTCCAGCGCTTTGATCTGCTCAGGCTTGATCGCTTCGAAGTGGCTGAAGTCGAAGCGCAGGCGCTGACTGTCGACCAACGAACCTTTCTGCTGCACGTGATCGCCCAACACTTTGCGCAATGCCGCGTGCAGCAAGTGCGTGGCCGAGTGGTTCAGCGAAGTGGCATGACGCACGTCAGCCTCGACGTGGGTCTCAACCGGCGCGCCAACGATCAGGCTGCCCGACGCCAGCACGCCGTGGTGCAGGAACGCGCCGCCGGTCTTGGTGGTGTCGCGTACGTCGAAACGGGCATTGCCGGCCTGCAGGTAACCGCAGTCGCCCACCTGGCCACCGGATTCGGCGTAGAACGGGGTCTTGTCGAGAACGATCACGCCCTCGTCGCCTTCGCTCAATACGTCGACCGACTGGCCGTTTTTGTACAGGGCAACGATTTTTGCCGAACCACGGGTGTCGGTGTAACCGGTGAACTCGGTCGCCACGTCAACCTTGACCAGGGTGTTGTAGTCCAGGCCGAACGAACTGGCCGAACGTGCACGCACGCGCTGGGCTTCCATCTCGCGCTCGAAACCGGCTTCGTCGATGGTCAGCTCGCGCTCACGGGCGATGTCGGCGGTCAGGTCCATCGGGAAACCGTAAGTGTCATACAGCTTGAACACTACGTCGCCCGGCACAACGGTGCCTTTGAGTTCCAGCAGATCCTGCTCGAGAATCTTCAGGCCGTGCTCCAGCGTCTTGGAGAACTGCTCTTCTTCGCCCTTGAGGACGCGCTCGATGTTGCTCTGCTGCGTTTTCAGTTCCGGGAAGGCTTCGCCCATCTCGGCGACCAGCGCCGCGACGATCTTGTAGAAGAAGCTACCGGTGGCGCCCAGCTTGTTACCGTGACGGCAGGCGCGACGGATGATCCGGCGCAGCACGTAACCACGGCCTTCGTTGGATGGCAGCACGCCGTCGGCGATCAGGAAACCGCACGAACGGATGTGGTCGGAAACCACTTTCAGCGAAGACTGATCGCCATTTTCGCAGCCGATCGCTTCGGCCGACGCGCTCAGCAGGTTCTTGAACAGGTCGATTTCGTAGTTGGAATTGACGTGCTGCATCACCGCACTGATCCGCTCCAGGCCCATGCCGGTGTCGACCGACGGTGCTGGCAACGGATGCAACACGCCATCGGCGGTGCGGTTGAACTGCATGAACACGTTGTTCCAGATCTCGATGTAGCGGTCGCCGTCTTCTTCCGGCGAGCCCGGTGGGCCGCCCCAGATGTGGTCGCCGTGATCGTAGAAAATTTCGGTGCATGGGCCGCACGGGCCGGTATCGCCCATGGTCCAGAAGTTGTCGGAAGCGTAAGGCGCGCCCTTGTTGTCGCCGATGCGGATCATGCGCTCGGCCGGGACGCCGATGTCCTGGGTCCAGATGTCGTATGCCTCGTCATCGGAGGCATAGACGGTCACCCAGAGCTTTTCCTTCGGCAGCATCAGCACGCCGGTCAGGAAGGTCCAGGCGTAGGTGATGGCATCACGCTTGAAGTAATCACCGAAGCTGAAGTTACCCAGCATTTCGAAAAAAGTGTGGTGACGAGCGGTATAACCGACGTTTTCCAGGTCGCTGTTCTTGCCGCCGGCGCGTACGCACTTCTGGCTGCTGGTGGCGCGGGTGTATGCGCGCTTTTCCTGGCCCAGGAAGCAGTCCTTGAACTGGTTCATCCCCGCGTTAGTGAACAGCAGGGTTGGGTCGTTGCCCGGAATCAAAGAGCTGGAGGCTACACGGGTGTGGCCTTGCTCTTCGAAGAAGCGAAGGAAGGCTTCACGGATTTCTGCGCTTTTCATTAGGTTCTTCCACGGAGGCTGCGGCCAAAGGCCTGTTCGAAACGTCAACAGACGAAACGACGGCAAAGGGCCGCATTATATCGGCCCTGCGCGCGCGGTACAGCGTGTTTATACGATAGAAACGGTCAAATGGACCGCTAACCCTATCACTTGCGAGAAAAGTCGACGAATGTCGCGACGACCTGCTCGATTTGCCCGCGGCTGACGTCCATGTGCGTGACCATGCGCAGACGAGCGGCAGCGCTGAGCTTGATACCACGTTCGGCGGCAAATGCCTTGATCGCCTCGGCTTTATCACCCATCGCCACGTAAACCATGTTGGTCTGCACCGGCTCGACCTCAAAACCCGCTGCGCGCAGGCCTTCGGCCAACAACTGTGCATTGGCGTGGTCGTCGGCCAGGCGCTGGACGTTGTGATCCAGTGCATACAAGCCTGCCGCCGCCAGAATCCCGGCCTGACGCATGCCGCCACCGACCATCTTGCGCAAACGGCGTGCCTTGCCGATCAACGCCTCGGAACCGCACAGCACCGAACCGATCGGCGCGCCCAGGCCTTTGGACAGGCACACCGAGACCGAATCGAAATACTGGGTGATTTCCCGGGCATCGACACCCAGCTTGACCGCTGCGTTGTACAACCGAGCGCCGTCCAGATGCAGCTGCAGGCCATGTTCGCGGGTAAAGCTGCGCGCCCGCGCCAGGTACTCCAGCGGCAGGACCTTGCCCTGCATGGTGTTTTCCAGCGCCAGCAAACGCGTGCGAGCGAAGTGGAAGTCATCCGGTTTGATCGCGGCGGCAACCTGCGCCAGGTCAAGCGAACCGTCCGCCTGCACGTCCAGTGGTTGCGGCTGGATCGAACCGAGCACCGCCGCCCCGCCACCTTCATATTTATAGGTGTGAGCCTGTTGACCGACGATGTACTCATCACCGCGCTCGCAATGAGCCATCAGCCCCAGCAAGTTGCTCATGGTGCCGGTCGGCACGAACAGCGCGGCGGCAAAGCCCAGGCGCTTGGCCAGTTCGGCTTCCAGGTGATTGACCGTCGGGTCTTCGCCATACACATCGTCACCCGTGGCGGCTTTGGCCATCGCGTCGAGCATTGCGGCGGAGGGTTGGGTGACGGTGTCGCTGCGAAGATCGATAACGCTCATGAATCTGGCCTCGGTAAGCAGGGGGAAATCCCTTTCGGAAGATTTACTGCGGGCATGGCGATGAATATTCAACCCTTGAGCCCGGATAATGCCCGCTAATACAACGAAATACTCGATAACAATCATCCAAAAGCAACGATGCGAACGCAGGAAATATGTGGTAAAAACGCTGCGCCGCCACACTTTTAAGGCGGCAAAAACGTTCTCAGGGCGGGGTGCAACTCCCCACCGGCGGTAATTGCGCGCAATGCGCATAGCCCGCGAGCGCTTGGTGGCAGCACGGCTTCGGCGGTGACTGGCGACAAGGTCAGCAGACCCGGTGTGATCCCGGGGCCGACGGTCATAGTCCGGATGAAGAGAGAACGGGATTGGCACCAAAGGGCCGTCCGCAGGCATTCGTGCAGGCGCGCACCCTTAAATCCCCTTCGATTCATAACGCCCTGTTTTTCACACAAACAGGAGTCAGAACATGCAACCCACCGCAATCGACAGCAAAAGCAAACACCATCATGGCGAGCGCGTAGCGTTCATCCAGGCCTGCTGGCACAAGGATATAGTCGATCAAAGCCGTAAAGGCTTCCTCGCTGAAATGATTGCCCAGGGTTATCAGGAATCCGACATCGATTTCTTTGAAGTCGGCGGTGCCTTTGAAATGCCCCTGCACGCCAAGCTGCTGGCCAAGACCGGTCGTTATTCCGGCATCGTCGCGGCAGCCCTGGTGGTGGACGGCGGCATCTACCGTCACGACTTCGTCGCCCAGTCGGTGGTCAGCGGCCTGATGCAGGTTCAGCTGGAAACTGAAGTGCCGGTGTTCTCAGTGTCCCTGACCCCGCACCACTTCCATGCGGGCGAAGAACTGCATCACAAGTTCTTCTTCGATCACTTCGTGCACAAAGGCCAGGAAGCGGCGAAGACGTGTGCCGATACGCTGCACAAAATCCGTGCCCTGCGCCGCTCGGAGCCGCGTGCACTAGCGGTCTAAACACCGCAAAACCTGTAGGAGCCGGCTTGCTGGCGATAGCGGTGGGTCAGTCAACAGTTCGTTAACTGGCAGTACGCAATCGCCAGCAAGCCGGCTCCTACAGGGGTTGTGTCAGGCCAGGTTTTCGTCGGTGGTCGGCACGACCAGGATGCCGGCGCGCAGGCCGTTCTTCACCTTGGGGTTCGGGAAGATGATCCGGGCGCCCTCCTCCTCGATGATCCAGCGGGTATTGGCGATGTCTTCCGCCAACAGATAACCCACTTCCAGCTCCGAAAAATTCTCGATGTCCACTGGCAGGTTCAGGCGGAAGCTGTCGCTGTGCTTGATGATTTCCCGTGCCACGCTATACAACTGCAAACCGTCCAGCGCCGCATCGGTCATTTCCGGCTCGGTGCCTTCGATGATCTGCTTGAGTCGGGTTTCCAGCAGGGACACATTGACCCCGTCGTTCTGCCCGAACGGCCGCGCCTTGCCCAGCTCCAGGGTGAAGGCCTCGGCGCCGAGTTTGTCGTAGGTGTACGAACTGAACACGATGGACGGCTTGTTCTGCAGCAGCACCGCCTCCATGCCCGCAGCACGCAAACGAGCCAGTTCCTGGCGCGAGTGCTGGCGGCCTTCCTTCCACGGGTACAAGGCGAACTGTTCGATTTTCGAACCGCGAATCGCGGTGTGCAGGTCGTAATGCAGACGCTGACGATCCGGCAGGCTGAAGAAACTCGCGGCCAGCCGCTCCAGCTCACAAGCACGCAGGGCTTCGGAACCGCTGCTTTGTTCGTGACGGCCGTTGAACAGCCGATTGACGTCCTGCTCGACGAAACGCTCGCCTTTGCGAATCGCTTCGGGGTTGCCGAACAGGAACAGAATACGGGCGCGCGGTTTCAGGTCACCGCGAGCGATGTCATGCAACAGGCGATCGAGCAGCTCGATCGGCGCTGTTTCGTTGCCGTGGATACCGGCCGAGAGCAGCAGGTCCAGGCCATTGTCGCGAGCTTCAGGTGGCCGGACTTCCAGCGCACCTTCGCTCAACCAGCGCATGCGCACGCCTTCGACAGTCAGTTGAGTCTTCTCCGCCGGTTCACGGCCGGCGAGGGTCAGTTCAAGCAGTTTGCCGAGGGCGAGCATAGAGCGGTTTCCTTAGTGGTCGTGGTTGCAGTCCGGACCGTGGACGTGATCCTCGTCGTCGAGGTCAGCCGGTTCCATCTCCAGTTGCAGACTTACCAGATTAGTCGCCAATGGGCGCAACAGCAGGTTGGCGTACTCGGCGTCACCTTCTTCGACGTCCACGCCGATCAACAGTTGGCCGCGGCCGTCCTGCTGGATCCACAGCTCTTTGCCTTGCCACAGGACCGCGACGCGGGTGCAGGTAGTTTCCAGTTGCGTGCCGTCGGTGTCTTCAAGGATCAGCTGCAGGGAATCGCTCATGTTTTACGCTCTCATTTGAGATGAAGCGGTGCGCCGTCTTCTTGGACAGCGCACCGTCGATCAATTGATCTGGAATGGATAAACCGCGCCCAGTTTAAGGATTTGCGTCAGTTCATCCAGTGCCGTCCGGCACTCAAGCAGCAACTGCGGGTCCGCCAGATCGTTTTCGGTCATGCGGTCGCGGTAGTGCTTGTCGACCCATTCGGTCAGTGAGCCGTACAACGGTGCGGTCATGATAACCCCTGGGTTGACCGCCGCCAGTTCGGTTTCGTTGAGCGCGACGCGTAGTCGCAGGCAAGCCGGGCCACCGCCGTTCTGCATGCTCTGCTTGAGATCGAAAACCTTCACTTCGCGGATCAGGCCGCCGGAGCTGGTCAAACCTTGCAGGTAGTTCCAGACACGTTCGTTACCACGGCACTCTTCCGGCACGATCAACAGCATGGAGCCGTCAGGGCGCGACAGAAGCTGGCTATTGAACAGGTAGGAGCGAACCGCGTCCTCCACGGAGACCGCGGAACGCGGCACACACACCGACTGAAATTTCCCACCGACCTTGGCGAGTTTGCTCTGCAACTCAGCGAGCATCTTCTCGGTCTCGAGGAACGCGTCCTCGTGATAGAACAGCACTTCGCCATTGCCCACGGCGATCACGTCATTGTGGAAAACGCCCTGGTCGATCACTGACGGATTCTGCTGGGCGTAGACCACGCCGTCATCGCTCAAGCCGTGCAGACGGGCGACCGCCTGGGACGCTTCGAGAGTCTGGCGCGCCGGGTATTTCTGCGGTGCCGGGTAGCGGGTGTCGAACGCGCTGCGACCGAACACGAAGAACTCGACACCGGCTTCGCCGTACTCACGGCAGAAACGCGTGTGGTTGGCCGCGCCTTCATCGCCGAACTGCGCCACGGCCGGCAACGCGGCGTGGTGGGCGAAGTGTTGCTGGTCAGCGAACATCGCGCCCAGCACACGGCTGGTGGTCGGGTGTTCAATGCTGCGGTGGTATTTGCAGTTGAGGTTGGCGGCGGTGAAATGCACGCGGCCATCCGCGGTGTCGGCGCTCGGGCTGACGGTGGCAGCGTTGGCCACCCACATGCTCGACGCCGAGCAACTGGCGACCAGCAGCGGCATCGCTTCCTTGGCGGCGCGCTCGATCACTTGAGCGTCGGTGCCGCTGAAGCCCAGACGACGCAGGGCTGCCACGTCCGGGCGCTCTTGCGGTGCCAGCACGCCTTGCTGGAAACCCATTTCCATCAGCGCTTTCATCTTCGCCAGGCCTTGTAGCGCGGCTTCCTTCGGGTTGGAAGACTGCTGACTGTTGCTCTGGGACGCGACGTTGCCGTAGGACAGACCGCCGTAGTTATGGGTCGGCCCCACTAGACCGTCAAAATTGACTTCATAGGATTTCATCAGCGAGGCTCCACGAGAATCTGTTGTTATAGGCTTCAGTAACCAATTTTTGAGACCGCAGCGCGGCCATCGCCAGCAGGCTGGCTCCCACAGTGATTGAGTCTTGCGAACTCAGCCGAACCTGTGGGAGCTGGCTTGCCAGCGATGGGCATCACGCCATCTTCACGCCAGGCGTCAAGGTGGCAGGCATCACCAGGCTCGGTGTTTCCAGCGAGGCCACCGGGTACGCGCAGTAATCCGCCGCGTAGTAAGCGCTGGCGCGATGGTTACCCGAGGCGCCCACACCGCCGAATGGCGCGCTGCTCGCGGCGCCCGTCAGTTGCTTGTTCCAGTTGACGATACCCGCGCGACTCTCAAGCCAGAACTGCTGGTAACGCGCCTCGGAATCCGACAGCAGACCGGCCGCGAGACCGTAAGCGGTGTCATTGGCTTCAGCGATAGCCGCTTCAAAATCAGCGTAGCGGATCACTTGCAGCAACGGGCCGAAGAGTTCTTCGTCAGGACGATTGGCCACGGCCGTCACGTCCAGAATGCCGGGGGTCAGCAAGGCCGATTGAGCCTGAGGCTGCGTCATATCCAACAGCGCCACAGCGCCATTGGCCAGCAGATGTTCTTGCGCATCCATCAACGCTTTCGCAGCGCCAAGGGAAACCACCGAGCCCATGAACGGCGCCGGTTGCTGATCGAAAGCACCGACTTCAATCGTCGAGCTGACGGCCACCAGACGCGCCAGCAACGAGTCGCCCCACGCACCTTGCGGCACCAACAAGCGACGGGCGCAAGTGCAGCGCTGACCGGCCGAAATGAACGCCGATTGAATGATGGTGTAAACCGCGGCATCAAGATCAGCGACTTGATCGACCACCAGCGGGTTGTTGCCGCCCATTTCCAGCGCAAGGATCTTGTCCGGACGACCGGCGAATTGCTGATGCAGGTGATTGCCGGTGCGGCTGGAACCGGTGAAGAACAGACCGTCGATGCCCGGGTTCGCCGCAAGGGCGATACCGGTTTCGCGAGCGCCTTGCAGCAGGTTCAACACACCGGCCGGCAGCCCCGCCTCGATCCAGCACTTGACCGTCAGCTCGGCGACTTTCGGCGTCAGTTCGCTTGGCTTGAACAGCACGCTATTACCGGCCAGCAGCGCCGGCACGATGTGGCCGTTCGGCAGGTGACCCGGGAAGTTGTAAGGGCCGAACACCGCCACCACACCGTGAGGTTTGTGGCGCAGTACGGCGGTGGCGTCGCCCAGCGGGCCGCTCTTCTCGCCGGTACGTTCGCGGTAGCTCTGCACCGAGATCGCAATCTTGTTGACCATGCTGGTGACTTCGGTCGCGGCTTCCCACAGGGGTTTGCCGGTTTCTTCGCCGATGGTATGCGCCAGTTCGTCAGCATGGCTCTTCAGCGCAGCGGCAAAGGCTTCCAGAATCGAAATACGTTCTTCCAGGGTCCGACGAGCCCAACCCGGGAACGCCTGACGTGCAGCTTGCACCGCCGACTCAACCTGATCAGTGGTGGCACCGGTCCCGGACCACAGCACTTGCTGGGTCACCGGGTTCAGCGATTCAAAGGCTTCGCCCTGACCGGCCAGCCATTCACCTGCAACGTATAGCGACTTCATTATTTCGACTCCCGGGCAGCGGACAACGCGACGGCGCGCACTTGGTCGCCAGCGTTGAGTTGAAGACGTTTGGCGGTCAGCGGGTCGACCACCAGCGTACCGGCGGCCAGACGTGCCGGTGCAGCAGTGATGCGGCAGTCATCGCGTTTACGGTTATGAATGATGAATGGCGTTGCGTCGTCGCCCGGAGTGCCAACGGCCAGCACCAGTGCCTGACTGTCGCGCACGGCGCGGATCTTGCCGGTTTCACACTCGATGGCCGGACCGGCGTCGAAGATGTCGACGTAACCCTGATAGCTGAAGCCTTCGCTTTTGAGCATGGCCAGCGCCGGTTCGGTGTCCGGGTGTACCTGACCGATCACGTTGCGCGCATCCGGCGACAGGAAGCAGGTGTACAGCGGGAATTTCGGCATCAGCTCGGCGATGAAGGCCTTGTTGCCTACACCGGTCAGGTAGTCAGCCTGGCTGAATTCCATTTTGAAGAAGTGCCGACCCAGGCTTTCCCAGAACGGCGAACGCCCGGCTTCGTCGGAGACACCGCGCATTTCGGCAATGATCTTGTTACCGAACAGCTGCGGGAACTCGGCGATGAAGAGCATCCGCGCCTTGGACAGCATGCGACCGTTGAGACCGGTACGGTAATCGGCGTGCAGGAACAACGAGCAAAGCTCGGAGTTGCCAGTCAGGTCGTTGGCCAGGAACAGCGTCGGGATTTCGCGATAGATGTTCAGCTCTTGCGAGGCACTGACGGTCAGACCGACGCGGAAGTTGTACCACGGCTCACGCAGGCCGACAGCACCGGCAATGGCGGAAATACCGACCACGCGACCGTCGTCGTCTTCGAGCACGAACAGGTAGTCCGCATCGCCCCGCCCGGCTTCGCCGCGAAAGGTCTTCTCAGCCCAGCCGACCCGATGGGCCAGACGTTCTTCGTTGGCCGGCAAGGTGGTCAGGCCGGTGCCGGTGCTGCGGGCCAGGTCGATCAGAGCGGGTAAATCGCTGCTGCGTACGGGACGAACGATCATGCTATCTCCTCAAACGGGCCGCTTGCGCCACCCGTGAAACTTCGCTGCTTACTAGGCATCAATTGCGACGTTAAACCGCTACCAGGCGCACGCTTGCACCTTCACCGACGCCCAGGGCTTCGGCTGTTTCCAGATCCAGGGTCACGGGTTTGCCCGGCGCGTAGTCGAGTTCGAGCATGACCGCGCGGTAATCCTGCAACTGGGCATTGGCCACCAGGTATTGACGACCGACGCCTTTGACCGGCTCGCCGATTTTCACCGGCACCACGCGGCTCTGGGCGATCGAACGGATCCCCGAGACGCGGGCGTGCAAGGTCGGGCCGCCGTCGAAGATGTCAATGTAATGATCGGTCTCGAAGCCTTCGCGCATCAGGATGTCGAAGGTGATCTGCGCACGCGGATGCACCTGGCCCATCGCTTCTTGCGCGGAGTCCGGCAGCAACGGCACGTAGATCGGGTAATGCGGCATCAGTTCGGCGAGGAACGTACGGCTCTTGAGCCCGCACAGGCGCTCGGCCTCAGCGTAGTTGAGGTCGAAGAAGTTGCGGCCGATGGCATCCCAGAATGGCGAGTCGCCGTTTTCATCGCTGTAACCGACGATCTCGGTCACCACGGAATCAGCGAAGCGTTCCGGATGGCTGGCGACGAACAGCAAGCGGCCACGGGAATTCAGTTCAGCCCAAGGCGAACCCACCAGCTCGCGCTGCACGTAGAAACTGGTCAGCAAGCTGTTGCCGGTCAGGTCATGGCACTGCGAGAGCACGTGGATCTTGTTGTGAATCTTCAGCTCGCGGGAGGCGTGCACGAAGGTTTCGTTGCGGAAACTGTAGAACGGCTCGGAATAACCGGCCGAGGCCACGATGGCCGAGCAGCCCACCAGTTTGCCGGTGGTCGAGTCTTCAAGAACGAAGAAATAGCTCTCTTCACCGTTGAAGCTCACTTCGGCGGCGAACGAAGCTTCGCTCGCGGCGATCTTGTCGCTCAGGCGTTCAACGTCATCCGGCAAGGAAGTGACACCAATCGGGCTGTCCGCAGCCAGACGCTGTACCTCGCCCAGATCAGCCATTTGCGCGGGGCGCATCACCAGCATGGTGTCACTCCTTATCGTAAAACTCTTATAGGAAAAAACACCGGATTCAACTTGAAACACCCTTTGTAGGAGCCGGCTTGCTGGCGATGGCGGCAGGTTGATCGCCGCAAGGCTTGAGGGCCTCATCGCCAGCAAGCCGGCTCCTACAGGTGTGGTGAGTCAGAGCGGATCCGGCATCAAAATTGGGTTCGACACCTGAAAGCTCAGGCGTCGAAGGGTCTATCAGGCTTGTGTCAGTTTTGCAGCAGCACGCTCGAAGCGGTCCAGACCGGCGTCGATATCGGCATCTTCCACCACCAGGCTCGGGGCGAAACGCACCACGTCCGGGCCGGCTTGCAGAACCATCAGGCCTTCTTGCTCAGCGGCGTTGAAGATGTCCTTGGCCTTGCCTTTCCAGGCATCGCTCAGCACGCAACCGATCAGCAGGCCCATACCGCGAACCTTGGTGAACAGGCCGTACTTCTCGCCGATCTGCTCAAGGCGCGCCTTGAACTTGTCGTGCTTGGCGTTGACGCCGGCCAGCACTTCAGGGGTGTTGATCACATCGATCACGGCTTCGGCGACAGCACACGCCAGCGGGTTGCCGCCGTAAGTGGTGCCGTGGGTGCCGACGACCAGGTGCTTGGCCAGGTCTTCGGTGGTCAGCATCGCCGCGATCGGGAAACCTCCGCCCAGGCTCTTGGCGCTGGTCAGGATGTCCGGGATCACCCCGTAATGCTGGTAGGCGAACAGATGACCGGTACGGCCCATGCCGGTTTGCACTTCGTCGAAGACCAGCAGCGCGTTGTTCGCGGTGCAGAGCTCGCGAGCGCCTTGCAGGTATTCGAGTTCAGCCGGGATCACACCGCTTTCGCCCTGGATCGGTTCCAGCACCACAGCGCACGTCTTGTCGGAAATGGCGGCTTTCAGCGCGGCCAGATCGTTGTACGGCACGTGGGTGATACCGGTGATTTTCGGACCGAAGCCGTCGGAGTACTTCGACTGGCCACCGACGTTCACGGTGAACAGGGTGCGGCCGTGGAAGCTGTTGAGCGCGGCGATGATCTCGTACTTCTCGCTGCCGAAACGGTCGAACGCGACACGACGGGCCAGCTTGAAGGCGGCCTCGTTAGCTTCGGCGCCGGAGTTGCAGAAGAAGGCGCGGTCGGCAAACGTGGCGTCGATCAGCTTATGGGCCAGGCGCAGGGCCGGCTCATTGGTGAACACGTTGGACACGTGCCACAGCTTGTTCGCCTGCTCGGTCAAGGCACCGACCAGCGCCGGGTGCGCGTGGCCCAATACGTTGACGGCAATCCCGCCGGCGAAGTCGATCAGCTCGCGGCCAGACTGGTCCCAAACGCGGGAACCGGCGCCACGCACAGGAATGAATGCGGCAGGCGCATAGTTGGGAACCATTACCTGATCGAAATCGGCGCGTTGTACCGCAGCGTGCTCAACGGACATCGGAGTCTCCTGAAGAGAAAACACTCGCCTGAAACTGGCGAGCTTGGTGAGGATTGTAAGGACAGTTTTCAGCCCGGCCTTGCCGCCAAGCGACAACTTCTTATAGCGCAAACCCCGGATTTTCCCGGGTTTACGGCAATGCGACATATAGGGTCGCAAAGGCGCAGTTTAACTGGCGGAGGACGTTTGCGGCAGGCTTGCTCAGTTGTATCGCATGCCGAATTGCCGAGTGCGGTAACTATGTACCGCACGTCGCCCTCCTTGCCGGGTTTTTCTAGGGCTTTCAATAGCCGACGAACACCCTTCGCCATGAACACCGAACCTACCGACATAGTTGCATCCGATGCTTTGCGGCCGGACATCCATTATCAGCCACTGATCGACGGCATTCCGGCCTGGCTCCGCCATTCGTCCGCCCAACGGCGTGAAGCGCTGGGTAACATCAAACCGATCATGCCCGCGACGCTCAAAGACGCGCCGGCGCATCATCACGCAGAACTGGGCAAACTGATCGCTCGCCACACCGTCAGCCAGAATCGAGTCGATCAGGTCCTGGCGCAGTTGAAAAATCCCGCTGACTTCGCAGCACCATTGCTCAAGGCTGAACTCAAGACACGTTTCGGGCTGGACCTGGACGTTCGCAACACCTTTCTACGCCTTTACATTCCAGCCCATATTCCCTGGCTGCGGCTGAAGTCCGGGGCTGCACGTACGTGGAGCGTGTCATTGCTGGACGCGGCGCTGCATAACTTCGAAAGTTCGGAAACCGAAACCGACGCCTTCGAGCCCGCCTCAACCTACATCACAACGCCTTCTGCCGACGGGCTATTCAATGTCCTGCCGAACATCCTGGAAAAAATGCCCATTACCGCGTTCACCGGTCTGTGCCGGGAACTGGACATCGGCGAGCGCTACAAATCCTATCTGCACGATAATCTGGGGATCAGCAATCCGCTGGTTGCAGCGACCCTTCGAACCAACGTCAGTGAAAGTCAGAAAGCGGCAATGACCGCTGCCTTGCAAATGGCGCAGATGCAAAAACTGCTGAGCGCCGACGTCCATCGCCTGATCCTCGGCCTGCTCGACAACCTGCCCTATCTACGCTTGCGCGGTCAGCCGTGGGGCTATCACGACCTGACGATCATGAACGCCCGCCTGACCGGCATCGTGCTGTTCGCCCCGGACCTGGAAGCGGCGCGGGAAGCGGTCAGGGTGGTCGCCTACATTCCCGACGACCCCGAGCACCCGATAAAAGAGTACGCCTCGTCGGCAGCATTCGCCGAGGAGCTGGGGCGGCGCTTGCGAAAACCTGACTATCAGCAGTTTTTCAGTCGATTTATCGACCATGAGGATCGCGGTCACTTTTTCGCTCAATTGAACAACCAGCTCGCGCCCATTACCTGGCAACCGATTCAACCGGGAGATTCAAGACCGACATGGCGAGAATCACCCAACCAGCGCCCCGAACTACGCATCGCCTGCATGCCGATCAAGGGCGAACTGCTGCCCCATCTCTATCAGAGCAAACTGAACAAGATCCTGAATGATGCGCGAGTGATTGCAGTCCCCACCGCGACGGTCGATCAGCGAGCCCGTTGGGCGCTGTGGGATTCCTTCGCCGAAATAGCATCGACGCTGCTGAACATTGCGGCTTTTATCGCCCTGCCCTTCGTGCCGTTCCTCGGCGAGTTGATGCTCGCCTACATGGCTTACCAGTTACTCGACGAAACCTTCGAAGGCGTGATCGACTGGGCCGAAGGCAAGGCAACCGAAGCTTTGGAGCACCTCATGGGTGTGGTTGAATCCGCCCTGCTACTGGGCGGCTTTGCAGTGGGTGGAGTGATCGCGGCGAGTGAGTTTCGGGCAATTTTGCCCAAGGAGATTGTGCAATTCATCGACCGCTTGAATGCAGTGAAAACGCCTCGTGGGCCAACCCGCTACTGGCAGCCCGATCTGAGACCCTACGAACACCCCGTCGTACTGCCCAAGGACCTCAAACCGGATGCGCTCGGACTTTACCCGCATGAAGGCAAAACCCTGCTGGCACTGGAAAACAATCGCTACGCGGTCAGCAAAGACGCGCGGACAGGCCAGTATCGAATTGACCATCCTTCGCGAGCCGACGCTTACAAGCCTGCGTTAAAACACAATGACGAGGGCGCCTGGCAGACCGAACTGGATCAACCGTTGAGCTGGGATCAAGCCACGCTGCTCCAACGCATCGGTCCGCAGATGGAGGAGTTTTCCCCAAGCGAGCGCGAACGCATGCTCACCGTCAGCGGCTGTCACGAAAATGTGCTGCGCAAAATGCACGTCCATAACGAGCAACTTCCACCGTTGCTGTCCGACACCCTCAAGCGCTTCAAGATAGAACAGGACATTCAAACGTTCATCGAGCGCATCGGCAGCGAGCATGCACACGACTATCTCAAGGCCGACCCCGTTACGCAGTTCGAACTGCTATACGAAACTCGCGGCTGGCCAGATCACAAAGTGCTGCAATTGATTGATGGCGATGGGCAGGTCCTCTGGAGCCAGCCCGACGCCAAGGGTCAAGCCGTGACCATTGATATCACTGGACACGACGGAGACGTAATCAAGACGTTGCTGCTGACACTCGATGAAGGGGAAATCAAAGCGATATTGGGGGAAGCCTTCGGCGAGCCACCTTCAAGCATGGACAGTCGCGCACGCAAACTGCGCCAAACATTGGCGGGTATTGCCGAGCGCAAAAGAACCACACTGTTCGGCGAACGCTACCGCCAACTCGAACGCGCCAATCGTCCACTGGCACAAACCATTATCGATGCTGAACCGGGACTGCCGAAGGTCTTGGCTGAAGCCATACTCGACACCACCAGCGAAAAGGAGCTGCAACAACTGCAACGCGGCACGCTCTCCCAACGTCTTGCAGACCTGACGCAAGAAGCTCGGCTACAAGTGCGGATTTCACGCGCCTACGAAGGCCTTGATCTGATATCCACCGCCGAAAACCCTGACACCCACCGCCTTGCCCTGCATACGCTGGAAAGCCTGCCCGGCTGGTCCGGACGCGTGCGCGTGGAGATTCGCCAGTATTCCCACGAAGGTCCTGTGTTCGACAGCATCGGAGGTGCCGAGGCCCCGGAACAGAAAGTCCTTGTGCTGGATGAAGAGGGATCGTTTCAAGCCTTCGACCAAACGGGCCTTGAGCTCGGCGGCACAGGTTCTTTTTATCGTTGCTTGCTGCAGGCCCTGCCAGACAGTGAACGTCGCGGCATGAACCTGCAAATCAGCGACCAGACAAAGCTGCATCAATCGATACGCCAGCATGCCATCCACCGCCAGGACCTGCGTTCCATACTGGTACAAAACCCGACCTCAAAGCCTGCTTACGATCCGGCCGTCATGCGCCTGCTGGGCGGAACGGACGGTTACCTTCGCACCCCACCCGCCGCATCGACCCTTCAGGTCCGAACCCATGCGCTATTTCCGCATCTGTCGCCGGAGCAATTGGAACGTTTTGTCGAGCAATTGCAGCGGCACCCCAACGGGCCGCGCGCAGAACTGACCCGGTTGTATGCCGAACACACACAATTGTTCGAAGACCTGCAAAGCTGGATCGCCGACGTACCGCGGTTTGCGCCGCAGACCTTACGCCGATACAGCCCCGAACAATTAGCGATTCAACGACGCAACCGGATAAATCTGGCGGGCGAGTTACAGAACTGCTGGCGCCGAGAAATGACTTTTTCGATTGCTGACCAAACACCCATGGAGCTGTATTCGTCGCCCATTGCAGGGCACCTTCCACAGTTGAATCACTCATTTTCCAATGTGAGTCGACTCGCATTCGAGGGGCATCCTGCCTCCAGCGGCATGAATGATTTTCTGAGCCACTTTCCCGGATTGCGACGCTTGGCGCTGCGCGATTTCAGGCTCGACAGTTTCCCGGAGGCCATCGCCCGGTGTACCGACATCGACGAGTTGATCCTCAGCGATTGCGGTATCACCCTGACGCCCGAAAGCCACACAACACTGTCGTCATTTCAAAAGCTCAAGATCCTGGATCTGTACAAAAACCCGCTCGGCCTAATCCCTGATCTCGGCAATATGCCGGACCTGAACTATATAGATCTGTCTGAAACAGGTATCTCAGCGTTCCCGAGCGGGTTGTGGTCCCGACCGAAGCTGCGAACCACCTTGCTCAATGGCAACCAGATACGAGAGCTGCCAAGGGATTTGTTCCTCTTGCCGGAGGACGTTCAGGCGGGAATCGATTTGGGAGAAAACCCGATTAACCAAGCTGATCGCGAGCGCATAAAACAACATTACGCCAGCACGAATCACGACCTCGGCATCTATGCCGAGCAAGCGGATATCCAACGAGCGCAACGACTCTATCCCCTGCTCGATCAAGAGCAAGCCAGCCAATTCATCTATCGCTTGCCCGGCACCCTGATTGAAGGCAAAGCAGAATTGACGCGCCTGGAAAACGAGCTCGAAAGCCTGACCAATAATCTTGCAACCTGGACGGCTGACATCCCACCGATCCACCCAATGACCGGTGCTCCATTCACTGATCAGCAACTGACGCTGGAACAATGGACCCGGGATGAATTCAAGAATCTCGTGGAACGTTGCTGGCGGCGGACCACCGTTCCGTATGAATACGATGAGGATCTTCAACCCGGTTATGAACTGGTGCTATCGATGACCATCACCGGCGATCTGCCAACCCTGAACGCCGACTTCAGCCATGTGAGCCTTTTACATCTACAGAGCAACGGCGGCCTGACTTCAGGCGCCGGGCGTTTCATCGAGAGTTTCCCTCGCCTGAAAAGCCTGGCCATCCATGACTTCCGACTGGGCAGCATTCCTGACGCGGTGTTTAGAATGGAGGACCTGTCGGTTCTGGCGCTTGAGCATTGCAACGTCACACTCACGCCGCAATCCGCCCTTCAACTGGCCCAAATGGAGAAACTCGATTACTTGAATCTGAGCAATAACCCGCTGGGACAATCGCCCGACCTCAGTCAGATGCCAAACATAGCGACACTCATGTTGAGCAACACAGGCATCACCGAATTACCCGCAGGTTTGTTGCAGCTCAGGCAGTTGGATTTGGCGGACTTAAGCGCAAATGCGATCACCCACATCCCCCACGACTTATTGGAACTCCCCATGGAGATCGGGGAAAGCATCATTCTGAGAGGAAATCCGGTATCCGAAGAAAGCCTGCAAATTCTGCTCGCCTACTTTGATCGGACCACCGTCGACTTTGGGCTGCAACAGGTGATCGAGCGAGCAGAACTGCAGGCTTCCGATTCCGAGGACTCAGCCATCGAAGACTGATCGAACTTAACCGCGTTCGGAAGGCACCGACGACAATTCGAACGGGCTGCTGCTGCGTCGCTGATTGCGATCTTCCCGCGGCGTGGCGCCGAAGAAGTTGCGGTAAGCGCTGGAGAAATGCGGCCCCGAGGAGAAGCCACACGACAGGCCGATCTGGATGATCGACTTGCTGGTTTGCATCAACATCTGCCGGGCCTTGTTCAGGCGCAGTTCCAGGTAGTACTGGCTCGGCACGCGGTTGAGGTATTGCTTGAAAATGCGCTCCAGCTGCCGACGGGACACGCACACGTGCTGGGCGATTTCGTCGGTGGTCAGCGGCTCTTCGATGTTGGCTTCCATCAACAACACCGCTTGGGTGAGTTTTGGGTGGCTGGAACCGAGGCGGTTTTGCAGTGGAATGCGCTGGCGCTCGCCGCCTTCACGAATACGCTCGACCACCAGCTCTTCGGACACGGCTCCGGCCAGCTCGGCGCCGTGATCACGGGCCAGCACGGCCAGCAGCAAGTCGAGTACCGACATGCCGCCGCACGCGGTCAGGCGATCGCGGTCCCAGTCGAACAGATGGCTGGTGGCGATGACTTTCGGGAAGCGCTCGGCGAAATCGTCCTGCCAGCGCCAGTGCACGGCAGCGCGATAGCCGTCGAGCAAACCAAGCTGAGCCAACGGATACACACCGGCCGACAGACCACCGGTCACGCAACCGGCGCGCACCAGTTGCTTGAGCGCACTGCTGAGTGCCGGCGTAATGGCCGTCGGTGGCTCGTCGGCGAGCAGGAACAGTTTCTGGAAGTTTTCGAGCTTGCCGGTCCACGCCTCACCAGGTAATTGCCAGGCGCCTTCGGTCGACGGTTCGGCCTGCAAGAACGTCAGTTCGTAGACCACGTCCGGATGCACACGCTGAGCAACACGCAAGGCCTCCTCAGCCAGCGCAAGCGTCAGTGCTTTAGTGCTGGGCCAAATCAGGAAACCAATTCGATGGGCAGTCATTGTGGGCTATCCGAAGCGAAAAACAGTGATGAAGGCATGGGCCAATGCTAGCCCCTAAATGAACGCAAATCTTAAAACCAGCAACGATCAAACCTGGGACCTGACCTGCTCGCCCCCCCCCCTGTAGGAGCTGTCGAGTGAAACGAGGCTGCGATCTTTTGATTTGAACAATCAAGATCAAAAGATCGCAGCCAGCGACAGCGCCTACAGGGGATTGGGGCCGGCCTCTAAGTTGCGAAGCATGCACGATCCCGGTGCACAACGGCAGTCTTGATTATTTCAAGCTGCCGGACAGGAATTGCTGCAAACGCTCGGACTGCGGGTTCACCAGCACTTCACGCGGGTTGCCGCTTTCTTCGACAATACCTTTGTGCAGGAACACCAATTGGTTCGACACTTCACGGGCGAAGCCCATTTCGTGGGTCACCACGACCATGGTCCGGCCTTCCTGAGCCAGGGCCTGCATGACTTTCAGCACGTCGCCGACCAGCTCCGGATCGAGGGCCGAGGTCGGTTCGTCGAACAGCATCACTTCAGGTTCCATCGCCAGCGCACGGGCAATCGCCACACGCTGTTGTTCGCCACCGGACATATGGCCCGGGTACGCGTCTTTGCGATGGGCCACACCGACCTTGTTCAGGTAGTGCTCGGCTTTCTCACGCGCCTCAGCTTTCGATATGCCGAGCACGTGAACCGGCGCTTCCATGATGTTTTCCAGCGCGGTCATGTGCGACCACAGGTTGAAATGCTGGAACACCATCGACAGGCGCGAGCGCATGCGTTGCAGCTGTTTCGGGTCGGCAGCCTTCAGCGCGCCGTCCTTGTTCGCCACCAGCTTCAACTCTTCGTTGTTGAGCAGGATCTTGCCCGCGTGCGGCTGCTCCAGCAGGTTGATGCAGCGCAGGAAAGTACTTTTGCCAGAGCCACTGGAGCCGATGATGCTGATCACATCGCCGGCCGCCGCTTTCAGGGACACGCCCTTGAGCACTTCGTGACTGCCGTAGCGTTTATGCAGGTCTTGGACTTCAAGTTTGTACATGCGGTCGGTTCTCACAAAAACAGTCAGTCAGTCGTTGAGCAAGCGCCCGTGACGCAGCGCTTCGCGCCCCGCCACCTTGGCCAGCCAGAAACCGGGTTGGGCATAACGCAGCCGTTCAATGGCAAACAGCACCCCGGACGTACCAGCACACACCGTGCTGACCCGATCCGCCAGCGGATCGATCACTTCAAAAATCTCGTCACCCGCCTCAACCCATTCGCCGGGTTTACGCAGGAAACTCACCACACCGGGGTGCGGCGCGAACAGCAATTCAGTGCCCTCGAACGGCAGGCCTTCGCAAGGGTCTTGCGCAGGTTTTGGCCATTCGCCGCTGATCAGGCCTTGCTCGGCAAGGAACGCCAGAATGCCCTCGGCGTACGCTTGGGCCTCGGCACGACCGGTATCGGCCTGACCGCCTAATTCAATGGTAGTCGCCAGGCACGCCAGTGGAATCTGTGCATCGGGGAACAGACGCGACAGACGCAACCACGGCAGCGAACAGGCTTCGTCAAACGAACTGCCGCCAGAATCTTCCGCCAGCAAACCGACCCGCACGTTCAGGTGCGCGGCCAGCGAGCGCCACTGCGGCCAATGCTGCGGCAAGGCATACATGTGCAGCGCCGCCTCGGCGTCGCAATGCAGATCCAGCACGACATCAGCGGTGCAGGCGTGACTGAGCAGCACGCGCTGCATGCCCTGCAACTGGCTGCTCGCCGGTGGCAACGCGGCCAGATGATCGCTCATGGCCTGGCGGATCAATCGAACATTGGCGTGCGGGTCATCGCCCAGATGTCCATCAAGCTGCGCGGCAATCGGCCCGCTCAGCTCGACGAAATCACGGTTGAAGTTCTTACCGCTGCCCGCCTCGAAACGCCCTTGATGATTACCCTGAAGCAATTGACTGAGGCCCAGCGGGTTCGCCACCGGCACCAGTTCGATCACACCGTTGAGCAAGCCTTGGGCTTCAAGTTCGGTCAGGCGCTTTTTCAGCTCGAACGCCGTGCGCATGCCCGGCAGTTCATCGGCGTGGAGGCTGGCCTGGATGTAAGCCTTGCGCTCACCACTGCCGAAACGGAACACCGAAATCTGGCGCTCGCTGCCCAGGTGGCTCCACGGCAAAGCATGATCGATGCGTTCCATATCAGTGCTTCCGCGGAGCCAGGTAGCCCAGCCAACGACGCTCGGCCAGCTTGAACAGCTTCACCAGAATAAAGGTCAGGCACAGGTAGAAAACGCCCGCGGTGATGTACGCCTCGAACGGCAAGTAGTATTGCGCGTTGACCGTACGCGCCGCGCCGGTGATGTCGATCAGGGTCACGATGGACGCCAGACTGGTGGTCTGCAGCATCATGATCACTTCGTTGCTGTACTGCGGCAGCGCCCGGCGCAGGGCCGACGGCAGCAAAATGCGCTTGTACAATTTGAAGCGCGACATGCCCATGGCTTTCGCCGCTTCAATCTCGCCATTCGGCGTGGCCCGCAGGCTGCCGGCGATGATCTCGGCGGTGTAGGCGCTGGTATTGATCGCGAACGCCAGACACGCACAGAACGTGGCGCTGGACAGCCACGGCCAGAGGAAGCTTTCACGCACCGCTTCGAATTGCGCCAGACCGTAGTAAATCAGGAACAACTGCACCAGCATCGGCGTGCCGCGAATCACGTAGGTGTAGAGCCAGGCCGAAATGTTGACGACGGCGTTTTTCGAAACGCGCATCAAGCCCAGGGGCAACGCGCACAGCAGGCCGAAAAACAACGACAGCCCGAGCAATTTGAGGGTAGTCAGCAGACCGCCGAGGTACAGCGGCAACGACTCCCAAATGACGTTGTAGTCGAAGATCATAGATCAGCCGCCCTTACGCCTACCGAGTAGCGCTTCTCAAGGTGACGCAATGCCAACAACGAGACGCTGGTGATCACCAGGTACATCGCCGCCACTGCGAGGAAGAAGGTGAAAGGTTCGCGGGTAGCATCCGCCGCCTGCTTGGCCTTGAACATCATGTCTTGCAGGCCCACCACCGAAATCAGCGCGGTGGCCTTGGTCAGTACCAGCCAGTTGTTGGTGAAGCCCGGAATCGCCAGACGAATCATCTGCGGCACCAACACCCGGAAGAACACCTGAAAACTGCTCATGCCGTACGCCATGCCCGCCTCAGCCTGACCTTTGGGGATCGCCATGAACGCGCCACGGAAGGTTTCCGACAGGTACGCACCGAAGATGAAACCCAGGGTGCCGATACCGGCGGCCAATGGATTCAGGTCGATGTACTCGTCGAAACCGAGCAGCGGTGCGACACGGTTGAGCAGGTCCTGACCACCGTAGAAAATCAGCAGGATCAGCACCAGGTCGGGAATACCGCGGATCACCGTGGAGTACAGATCGCCCAGCCACGCCAGCCAACGCACTGGCGAAAGACGCAGTGCCACGCCGATCAGGCCCAGAACAATGGCCAGGACCATGGACGACAAGGCGAGCTGAAGCGTCAGCCAAGCGCCATCGAGGATGACAGCCCCGTAGCCTTTCAACATGATTCAGGTCCTCGAAAGTTGGGATGAAAAAATGGCGCAAACCTCAGAGATCCTGTTGCTTGCGCCATTTCGGACTTGTCGCTTGGACGTGTTACTTGCCGTAGATATCGAAGGCGAAGTACTTGTCCTGGATTTGCTTGTATTTGCCGTTCTCGCGAATGGCCGCGATCGCGGTGTTGATCTTGTCTTTCAGCGCGTCACCCTTGCGAACTGCGATACCTACGCCGTCGCCGAAGTATTTGACGTCGGTGAATGCCGGGCCGACGAACGCGAAGCCTTTACCGGCGTCGGTCTTCAGGAAGCCGTCATCCAAAAGCGTAGCGTCTGCCACGGTGCCGTCGAGACGGCCGGCAGCCACGTCGAGGTAAATTTCGTTCTGCGAACCGTATGGCTTGATCTCGGCACCCAGCGGGGCCAGGACTTCGCGGGCGAAACGCTCGTGGATCGAACCGCGCTGCACGCCGATGTTCTTGCCCTTGAGCTCGGTCAGGCCATCGCTGACCTGGGTGCCGGCCTTCATGACCAGACGCGCCGGGGTGTTGTAGTACTTGTTGGTGAAGTCCACGGACTTCTTGCGATCTTCAGTGATCGACATGGACGACAGGACCGCGTCGATCTTGCGCACTTTGAGTGCCGGGATCAGACCGTCGAACTCTTGCTCGACCCATACGCACTTGACCTTCATCTCTTCACACAGCGCGTTGCCGATGTCGTAGTCGAAACCGACGATGCTGCCGTCCGGCGCTTTGGACGCGAACGGAGGGTAAGCCGCTTCGATACCGATTTTCAGAGGCTTTTCATCGGCAAAGGTTGGCAGGGACAGCACGGACAGTGCCAGGGCGCCAAGCAGCACGAGTTTCTTCATCTTGGGACTCCATCGGTAAAGGGCTAAAACGGCAGAGTGAGCAGGAGCCCAATATGCGAATGAGTGAACCGGAAAGCGTTGCTGCGTCCTAGGAAGCGAGCGTTGAAATTCAACACGGGCAACGACGAGCGAGTGATCGGCATTCTAACGACAGGCCGTAAGCCGATATTTCTTCAATGCGACAACTAATTACAGAAGCACCGAGAAAGCCGTTTGAGCGCGTTGACAGCCCTGCAAAATCATGCAAGAGCAAAAGACATTGAACCGATCTATGTAGCAAATTGCGGGCCTATTATTGGCAAACCCTTCTAATCCGGCAAGCGCAGTGTAATGGCTTATTTTTTTGAGGTGTATTTTTGGCCCGGATTTGAGCCCCAGCGTTTCCCAATGCCCCGTCTTGGCGCGATGCGGTTACACATTCAGTAACCTGAAAGATCTCAGGTAACAGTAGGAAACCTCCTTCAGAGGAAGCCGATAATTATTGGTTGAAATTCCAAAGATCGCAGCCTTCGGCAGCTCCTACAGTGGAACGCGACTCATGTAGGAGCTGCCGAAGGCTGCGATCTTTTGATCTTCAAAAACAAAAAGCCCCGCCAGGCTCAACACCTGACGGGGCTTTCAGTGACTCAGAATCAGCGCTTACGCCACATTCATCGTCTTGTGCGTATCAATCAAATGCTGCACCACGCTCGGATCGGCCAGGGTGGAAATGTCGCCCAACCCATCGTACTCAGCCGTCGCGATCTTGCGCAGAATCCGGCGCATGATCTTGCCCGAACGCGTCTTCGGCAGCCCCGGCGCCCACTGGATCACATCCGGCGAAGCAATCGGACCGATCTCTTTGCGCACCCAGTTTTTCAGTTCCAGGCGCAGTTGCTCGTTCGGCTCTTCGCCATTCTTGAGGGTGACGTAGACATAAATGCCCTGCCCCTTGATGTCGTGCGGCACACCGACCACAGCCGCTTCGGCGACTTTCGGGTGGGCGACCATCGCGCTTTCGATCTCGGCGGTGCCCATGCGGTGGCCGGACACGTTGAGCACGTCGTCCACGCGACCGGTGATCCAGTAGTAACCATCGGCATCGCGACGGGCGCCGTCACCGGTGAAGTACATGCCACGGAAAGTCTTGAAGTAGGTATCAACGAAGCGGTCGTGGTCGCCAAACAGCGTCCGCGCCTGGCCTGGCCACGAATCGAGAATCACCAGGTTGCCCTCGGCCTCGCCCTCGATGATGTTGCCCAGATTGTCCACCAGGGCCGGCACCACGCCGAAGAACGGACGCGCCGCAGAACCCGGCTTGAGCGCATGAGCGCCCGGCAGCGGGCTCATCATGTTGCCGCCGGTTTCGGTCTGCCACCAGGTATCGACGATCGGGCAACGGGACTTGCCGACATTCTTGTAGTACCAATCCCACGCTTCCGGGTTGATCGGCTCGCCGACCGAACCCAACAGACGCAGGCTGCTGCCATCGGCGCCTTCCACAGCGGCTTGGCCCGAAGCCATCATTGCGCGGATCGCGGTCGGTGCGGTGTAGAGGATGTTGACCTTGTGCTTGTCGACGATCTTCGCCACCCGGGTGATGTCCGGATAGTTCGGCACGCCTTCGAACAGCAACGTGGTCGCGCCGTTGGCCAGCGGGCCGTAGACGATGTAACTGTGGCCGGTGACCCAGCCGACGTCGGCGGTGCACCAGTAGACCTCACCCGGACGGTAGTCGAACACGCGCTCGTGGGTCATGGCGGCGTACAGCAAGTAGCCGCCAGTGGTGTGCTGCACGCCCTTCGGCTTGCCGGTCGAGCCCGAGGTATAAAGGATGAACAGCGCTTCTTCGGCGCCCATCTCTTTCGGCGCACACACGGTGCCCGCCACTTTCATCAGGTCTTCAAACCAGATATCGCGATGCTGGTTCCACTTGATCTCGCCACCGGTGCGCTGGCACACAATGACTTTCTGGATGCTGCTGGTTTCCGGGTTGGTCAGCGCGTCGTCGACGTTGGCCTTGAGCGGGATCTTCTTGCCAGCACGAATGCCTTCGTCAGCGGTGATCACCACTTTGGATTTGCAGTCGATGATGCGACCGGCCAGGGCTTCCGGCGAGAACCCACCGAACACCACCGAGTGAATCGCGCCGATCCGGGTACAGGCCAGCATGGCGACCACGGCTTCGGGGATCATCGGCATATAGATAGTCACCACGTCGCCGCGGTGCACGTCCTGACCACGCAGGGCGTTGGCGAATTTGCACACTTGTTCGTGCAGTTCGCGGTAGGTGATGTTGCGGCTTTCGGCAGGGTCATCGCCCTCCCAGATGATTGCCACTTGATCGCCGCGCTCGGCCAGATGACGGTCGAGGCAGTTGTAAGAAACGTTCAGCGTGCCGTCGGCGAACCATTTGATGTCGACATGGTGATCGTCGAAAGACGTCTGTTTCACCGTGGTGAAAGGCTTGATCCAGTCGAGGCGCTTGGCTTGCTCGCGCCAGAAGCCGTCGGGGTTGACGACCGACTGCTGGTACATCGCCTTGTAGGTCGCCTCGTCGGTCAGCGTGTTAGCCAGAACCTCGGGACGAACGGGATACAGGGAAGCCGCACTCATCTTTCTTACCTCGGTGGAATAGTTGTTTTTGTATGGCCCCAGTTGTAGCCGGGCCGGCCCTATAGAACCATTCGACGATGGTAGTAACAAGTCCCTACAAATTGCCCTGATAAGCCCTCAAACCCTCTAACACCGCGGTACCTGCAGGAGCGAGCCTGCTCGCGATGGTCGTCAACGATAACGCGCCCAATCTGAAACCCCACGGTGCTCTCTGGCTCATCGCGAGCAAGCTCGCTCCTACAAAAGAAGAGGCTATTCAGGGATTGTTACAGGATCTGTCAAAAGTGTTTATCAAAACCACGGCTATATGGACGAGTCGCGCCCACCTAAAATCCACCTCGCCAACAAGGCAACCTGATTAACCCAGTTGCAGCCCCCACGAAGGCAGTTAATCAAAACCCCTGATACCGAAGCTCCACACGCAATCCCAAAAAGATTGCGTGCTCCCTTTCGACCTCCAAAAGGTAAATCCGAAATGAAAGCTTTATTAGTTCTGGCCCTCAGCAGTCTGTGCGCAACCGCCATGGCCAACGAGGTCCCGACTGATGTCGCGCAGCAACAACCGGCCATAGAGGAATACACCTACTCCACCCACCTGGATATCGCCAAAGTGATCTCCATGAGCGAAGCGCCAAATGTGTGTGAAGTGGTCCCGATGAAAATGGAATACGAAGACTCCCAAGGCCAACGGCATATCCTGCGTTACAGCATGATGGGCAACGGTTGCTCCAACGGCTGATCTCCCGCTTCACCCCTCCCTCCAAAAGGTTCGACCCACCTGCCGCGATCAGACAGATGCAGTGTCGAACCTTAACGATCGATTTTATCGATTGCTTTAAGCATTTATTTGCGCTTTTTAATCGAATTAGTCGGCGTAGTATCAACTGCAACCCAACACAAACAACGCTTACGAAACTGGAGCAACGACCATGAAAACCCAACTGATCCTCGCCCTGACCCTCTCCGTCCTGGCTGCCAACACCTTCGCTGCCGATGGATACGACCGCACCGGCTCGGCTGCTTACACCACTGAAGCGGCTGTCGCTTCCGACGGTTCTGACCATACCGGCGCCGCCCGCCTCGCTGCCGATGGTGCTGATCACGTCGGTGCAGGCAAACTCGCCTCCGACGGCTCTGACCACACCGGCGCCGCCCGCCTCGCCGCCGATGGCGCTGATCACGTCGGTGCCGCTCGCCTGAGCTGATCCGCCGGCGTGACTTCACAGCCCGACTTCGGTCGGGCTTAGTTGTGTCTGGAGCCTGAGAAAACCCCACCGAAACACAAGATGTAGTGAAAAATGCCTTTTTTGGTTATTTCTTGAACAAAAATTATCCGCGGCAAAAAATTAAGAAAAAAAATCTTCCCCCACCAACCTCGTGCAAAGCCCTGTAAACCCTCACTCCGATCGAAAAACCGTCCTCGTCAACCGTTTTGTGAGCCATTTCGCCGCACCACAGCCGGCAAAACTTCCCTATAATGCGGCCTTAAACGGGCCTGCAATATCCCCTTACAGGGATGAATAGCCAGTCTGAAGCCCCGCACAAGCGATCAACGCTTGCTGCGCCCATCAGAGGCTCTCGGAACCCCGTACAAAATTCTGTTTGATGCCTGCGTATAGCTGCCGCAAAAAACGATTCCTTTAGATCCAACGCGGCCAGTACGGCCGTGTGAAAAACCAACCATCCATTTTCACACGGGCACACTGGCCCTCACGCAGGAGACGACACGTCATGCTGAGCTGGGACGAATTCGACAAAGAAGACACGGAAGTAGCAATCAAGGGCACTAACGCTGGCCACGCCACCGAAGCCAACATGGACCGTCTCGACAGCGCCGGCGGTGCCGCCGCCCTGGAAGCCCGCGCCGTAACCGCGTCTGACTCCGCCGCCGTTGCCCGCGCCAAAGCTGCACTGGATTCCCTCGACGTCGCCGAAGGTCTGGCCGAACTCGAAGGCGCCTCCGCCCGTGTCGCCGTTGACGAAAAGCGCATGATCAACTGCCGCGCCGACCTCAACCAACTCGTGCCCTTCAAGTACGACTGGGCCTGGCAGAAGTACCTGGACGGTTGCGCAAACCACTGGATGCCGCAAGAAGTCAACATGACCGCCGACATCGCCCTCTGGAAAAACCCGGAAGGCCTGACCGACGACGAGCGCCGCATCGTGATGCGCAACCTCGGCTTCTTCTCCACCGCCGACTCCCTGGTTGCCAACAACCTGGTCCTGGCCGTGTACCGCCTGATCACCAACCCGGAATGCCGCCAGTACATCCTGCGCCAGGCCTTCGAAGAGGCGATCCACACCCACGCCTACCAGTACTGCATCGAATCGTTGGCCATGGATGAAGGCGAAATCTTCAACATGTACCACGAGATCCCATCGGTCGCGAAAAAAGCCACCTGGGGCCTGAAATACACCCGCTCGATCTCCGATCCGAAGTTCGAAACCGGCACCGTCGAAACCGACAAAGAACTGCTGCGCAACCTGATCGCCTACTACTGCGTTCTGGAAGGCATCTTCTTCTACTGCGGCTTCACCCAGATCCTCTCCATGGGCCGCCGCAACAAAATGACCGGCGTCGCCGAGCAGTTCCAATACATCCTGCGCGACGAATCCATGCACCTGAACTTCGGCATCGACGTGATCAACCAGATCAAAATCGAAAACCCACACCTGTGGGATGCCGAAATGAAGGAAGAAGCTTCGCAGATGATCCTGCAGGGCACTCAACTGGAAATCGAATACGCCCGCGACACCATGCCTCGCGGCGTGCTGGGCATGAACGCGGCGATGATGGAGGACTACCTCAAGTTCATCGCTAACCGGCGTTTGTCGCAGATTGGTCTTAAAGAAGAGTATCCTGGGACGACTAACCCGTTCCCTTGGATGAGTGAGATCATGGACTTGAAGAAAGAGAAGAATTTCTTTGAGACGCGAGTGATTGAGTATCAGACTGGTGGTGCGCTTAGCTGGGATTGATTCCCGAGCATGCCGAGATTTGACGACTTGAGTCGACGAATCGAAAACCGAAAAGCCCCGATCTGATCGGGGCTTTTTTGTGGAGTAGGAAAGCTCTTACTCGCCATTTCAGTAGTAACTAAATCTCCTACATGTATTTCAGCACGTTCTGTATTGAGAGCCATTCCAAACGGCCCTAAGCTCTACTGCAGGTGCCTAAGAAACGCCCAACGTAGAAAGCTAGCCAATTACTCAGTGAACGAGCCCCATGAAAGACAGGACACCGTTTGCAGCATCACTTACATCCGCGACCCTGAAGTCAGAGCCTGGATTCGACAGAATGCCAAAGGCATCTGTGAAGGCTGTGATCAGCCCGCACCGTTTGAAAAGGACGGCTCGCCGTTTCTTGAGGTTCACCACGTTAAGCATTTGGCGCATAAAGGTTCTGATCGGACGAGCAATGCCGTTGCGCTGTGCCCGAACTGTCATCGTCGCTGTCATCATTCGGGTGATAAAGATGCGTTCACCGTGTTTTTGTATGAGAAGGTGAAACGGCTGGAACGTGAGAAATAGCAGTCTGTTGCTAGGCGTAACTCCGTTCGTTGAGATCGTTGGAGCCAAGGCTGGCGCCATCGCTAGCAGGCTCGCTCCTACAGGGGGTAGCGGTGGGTTTGAAAAACCTCAGTGCCCTCACAACTTTGCCGAAACCACCCGAACCCCATACTGCGGAATAATCCCGTCCGCTGTGACCAGCTCCAGCCCTTCCGCCTGGGCTTGGGCAATCAACATCCGATCAAACGGGTCGCGATGAATCTCTGGTAACTTGCCCGCCTGCTGTCCATGAAACAGCGAAATCGGCAGTTTGGTAAAACCTTCGTCCTCAACGAGCACTTCAAGATCCGCTGGAGCCTCCAGCATTCCTTTAGCCTGTTTGATCGATATCTCCCAGATCGAAGCGGCGCTTACCAGTACCTGATTACGCGGCTCACTCATAATCTGTCGAGCTTCTGCACCCAGTGCTGGGTCATCGGACAACCACCAAAGAAACGCATGGGTATCCAACAGCAAGCGCCTCATAGGCTGCCCTCGAATCCATCAATGATGTCCTCAGGGGTTTTGTCGAAATCAGCTGACATCCGGATTTTCCCTTTCAAACGCCCAGGCTTGCGCGCCCGAGGCGTTTCGACATGAGGAAGAAGATCCAGATAAGGTTTACCTGCCTTGGCAATTACCACTTTGTCACCACGCCATACACGTTCGGCGAGTTGCGAAAGCTGGGACTTGGCCTCGTGCATATTTACCTGCACCACTTCATTCATAGGACACCTCCAAAAGATTAGCTAAGCTAGCCTAAGCTGGCGATTTTCGATAGGCAAGGTAACGAGATGACCGTCTGTCAAAAATGGCCTTTCAAAAGTGGTACAAGTGATTTCGTAGGTCTCCAGACAACCATCCCTCAACGCCCCTCCTCCCCCTCCTCATAACCCACCCCATAATTCGCCACATAACTATCCACCGCCGTCCCAATCGTAGGAAAAAACGCCGTCTCCCCCAACCGTGCAAACAACCCGAACCGCTTCAGCTTGTCCTTCACCGGGTCTTTCATTTCGGCAATACACAACTCAATACCCGCCGCATGCAACGTGTCGTCCAGCTCAGCCAGCATGTCGGCGGAGGTGACGTCGACGCTGGTGACCGGTTCGGCGGCGACTACCAGCCAGCGTACGGGTGTGGGGGATGCGGCGACGGCGTCCAGGACTCGGTCGTTGAATTGTTCGGCGTTGGCGAAAAACAGTGGGGCGTCCCAGCGGAACAGGACCAGGCCGGGGATTCGGCGGGCGTCGGGGTAGCGTTTGATGTCGTGGTAGCCCTTTACGCCATCGGCGCGGCCCAGTACGGCGGAGTACGGGCGCCAGGCGTCCCAGAGGAATTCGATGATCGCGATCACGATGGCCAGGCCGATGCCTTCGATGGCGCCGAACACGGCCACGCCGACGGTGCAGACGATCGACAGCCAGCATTCCCAGCGCTGAATGCGGTAGATCCGGCGCAGGTCGCTGATCTCGATCAGGCCGATGGCCGAGGCGATCACCACGGCGGCCAGTGCGCTGGACGGTAGATGTTGCAGCAGGTCCGGGGCGACCACCAACAGCAAGGCAACCGCCAGTGCGCCGACCACGCCGGTCAGTTGGGTTTTGGCGCCAGCGGCTTCGGCCACGGGGGTTCGGGACGAGCTGCTGCTGATGGGGAAGCCCTGGAACAAACCGGCGGCGAGGTTCGCGACGCCGAGGCCCACCATTTCCTGATTCGGGTTGACGTAGGTGCGGGTCCGCGCCGCATAAACGCGGGAGAGCACGCTGGTGTCGGCGAACGAGACGAGGGCGACGGCGCAACCGCCGATCAACACCGGGACGATGTCGGCGCGGGTGATCCAGGGGATGGCGAACCCGGGCAAGCCTTGCGGAAGTGAGCCGAGAACCGACACACCGGCGCGCGTCGCCAGGTCGAGGACGCCCACGGCGATGGTGGCGCCAACGACGGCGATCAGGATGCCCGGTAGTCGCGGCCAGCGTTTGAGTAGCAGGATGACCGCGAGGGTGAGCGCGCCCACAATAAAGGTGGTCCAGTTGGTTTTTCCGTCCATCACCGCTGTCACGATGGCCCAGATGTTTCTCAATGGGCCGTCGGACTCAATCGAGAAACCGAACATTTTCGGCATTTGGCTGATCAATACGGTCAGCGCGATGCCGTTCATGTAGCCATAGCGGATCGGTTTGGAGAGCAGCTCGGTGATGAATCCCAGACGCGCCAGACCGGCCAGGATGCACACCGCTCCCGAGACCAGCGCCATCATGCCCGCCAAGGCAACGGCGCGCTGCGGGTCGCCCCCGGAGAGTGGAATGATGACCGCCAGGATGACCGCAACGAGGGAGGAATCCGGCCCCATCACCAGAATGCGGCTGGGGCCGAACAAGGCGTAGGCCAGCAGCGGAACGATGGTCGCGTACAGGCCATAAATGCCGGGCACGCCCGAGGCTACCGCATAGGCGATGCCGACGGGCACCAGCATCGTGGTCAGCACCAGACCGGCCACGATGTCGTAACGCAACCAACTCAATTGGTATTCGCGCAGCATGATCAGCCCCGGCAGCCAACGGCGCCAACCGGTCTGTTCATCCCTGCGGGCTATCCGGCCCGGTTCCGGGAGTGGAGGCGAATCATCTGTCTGGCTCATGGTTTCGCCCTTAATAATCAGTGTGTGATGCCGCAACCGTGCACAGCGGCGGCGAAATGACCTGAGTGTAGCTATTGCCCGGAGCGCGCCATATATCTGATCACTTAAAGGACAAAGAACCCCACCATGAAACTCGACCTCGCCTACTGCCTCAGCCTCAACGACAAGCTGTCGATCTATGACGTACGTGATCTGAATTTTGACGAAACGGTGGCGTTCGACTCGGCCAAGGAACACTTCCAGTGCCCCAATGATACCTGTCGCTCAGCCTTCGATGCGGCGAATACGTTGGGGACGTTCAACGCCAAGAATGTGAATTACGTGCGCACGCCACACTTCAAGAACCTGCCGAGTACGCGGCATGTCGAGGGCTGTCCTTATGTCAGCCTGAAGGCGCCGGCGTCGGGTGTGGAGGCGGAAACGGATGACAGTCGCGAGGAACATTTCCCGTCGGAATTGTTACTGACTCGGCGTGAATATGTACGTAAGCCGTCCAGTCCGGTGGAAGGTGCAGAAGCTCAACGGGATAAGCCAGTGGTTCCTTCGGCGATCAGCAACGCCGATCAGCCAAGCCGCGACTCAGCCCCCGACAAGACCAGCGTCTTCGCCCACCCGGTGGAATGCTTCGTGTCGAATTTCGAAGACAAGGAACTGCTCAAGCGCATGCCGCTGAAGATTGGTGAGCACACAGCGCCCTATGCCTCGTTCTTCAAGAAAATCGAGTATCTGCAAGACAACAAGGGCCTGATTTACTGGGGCAAGATCAAGCAGATCAAGGACTACACCCAAAGCTTTCGCATCGATTTCGAGAAGAAGGTCTGGTTCGAGAAGAAGCCCTATTCGGTCAATGTTTACCTGAGCAAGAAGCTGATCGACACCTACCGCAAGCGCAAGGCGTTCCTCGAGGAGATCAAGCACGCGATCGAGAGCGGGCAGGCGTTGTATTGCTTTTTCTATGGGGTAACACCGGAGTTGAAGCAGGTGCCGAGCAAGAAAAACCCCGAGCAGACGTTCGGGGTGTTCAGCGCCAATATCGAGAATCTGGATCACTTTATCGTGCGGGAGGCGCAGGGGTTGGCGGACAAATAAGCGCCGTGCCGTTTGTCTGGCTGAAAAGACAAATCAAAAATTGCATTTGATTCGGGCTCAAAACAACTGTACAAAAACACAGTATATTTTGAATCAACACTCTCGAGCCCGGAGAACACCATGGCCTCTCAAGCGATGAAAATCACCCTGGAACGTATCGCCCTCTTCCAATTCACCCCGGCCCACTGCGCCCAGGCCCGAGCGATGCTGGGCTGGAGCGTGGAAACGTTGTCGCGGGAGTCCGGGGTTTCGGCGGATGCGATTGAGCGTTTCGAGGCGCGTCAGGACGTGCTGGATGTCACGCGGTTGACGCTGGCCTATCGGTTTGAATCGGAGGGGTTGGTGTTCTTCCCGGGGTTTGCACCGGGGCGCGGGATGAATGTGAGAGGGTCTACGCCGAACCCGGTTGGGCGGGCGGATTTTGCGATGGTGGAATGAGCGCGTTGCGCGGGCCGCTAAACAGCAAGCGGCCCGATGCAGTACCTCACGTGTTCTGCACCACCACCCGTTCACTCTCCTCTTCCATCGCTAACCACCAAGCCTCACCACGCTTTGGATGCATCAGGTTGAACGCCTCGCCCATCTGCGGTGTGGTGATTGATACGTTGCGTTCCCAGGCCAAAGCCAGGATGCGGTCGAAGGGTTCGTACCAGGCGTGGGTCGACAGGTCGAACGTGCCGTTGTGGATCGGAAACAGCCAGCGGCCCTTGAGGTCGAGGTGGGCTTGCAGGGTTTGTTCGGGTTGCATGTGCACGTGCGGCCAGTCGACGTTGTAGGCGCCGGTTTCCATCAGGGTCAGGTCGAACGGGCCGTACTGTTCACCGATGCGTTTGAAGCCATCGAAGTAGCCGCTGTCGCCGCTGAAGAAAATACGCGTGTCGTCGTCGATCATTACCCACGACGCCCAGAGGGTGCTGTTGCCATCGAACAGGCCACGGCCGGAAAAGTGTTGTGACGGCGTGGCGATGAATTGGATGCCATCGATTTCTGTGCCTTGCCACCAATCGAATTGACGGACTTTGCTGGCGTCGATGCCCCATTTGATCAAGGTGTCGCCCACGCCCAGCGGTGTCAGGAAGTGTTGGGTCTTGTCCGCCAGTTTCAACACGGCCGCATGATCCAGGTGATCGTAGTGGTCGTGGGACAGGATCACCGCTTCGATCGGTGGTAAGTCTTCCAGGCTGATGGGCGGCTGGTGGAAACGCTTGGGGCCGGCCCATTGAATCGGTGAGGCGCGCTCAGCGAAGACCGGGTCGGTGATCCAGAACTTGTCGCGCAGCTTGAGCAATACCGTGGAATGGCCGAGTCGGTAGACGCTGTGGTTTGGCGCAGCGATCAGTGCCGCTTGAGTCAGGGGTTGTACCGGCACCGGCGCGCTCGGGCGAGTGTTGCGCGGTTTGTTGAAAATGGCGTTCCACAGGATGCTCATGGTTTTGCCGAAACTCAAACGCCGAATCGGCGTGTGGTTTTGGTATTGCCCTTGAGCCTGTCGGGAGGCTTCTGGTGGGGAGGCGTTTTCCGCCGGGGACGTTGAATTGGCCATGACTGAATGACTCCAGAAAAACCGCACGCAACACGATTTTCCGTTTGGGACGATAAATGGCCAAAGCACGCACGCATCAGCCGAACACTCTATTTTTGCTGGGCTGGATTAACAAAACATTACACTGCCCAGTGTAGTTTCAAGGTTGCATCAAAGCCGATGCCAAGTAAACTTCCGAGTGTAATTTTCATGTTCCTCCTGCCGAAGCGTATTTATGACAGCTCCACAGCGCCTCACTGACCGAAAACGCGAAGCCATCATTCAGGCGGCGATTGCCGAGTTCCGCGACAACGGTTTCGAAACCACCAGCATGGACAAGATTGCTGCCACGGCCGGCGTGTCGAAGCGCACGGTGTACAACCACTTCCCCAGCAAGGAAGAGTTGTTTGCCGAAATCCTCAATCAGTTATGGATACGGGTGACAGCAAAACAGGAGACGTCCTACCGCCCGGACGTGCCACTGCGCGACCAGTTACGCCAACGGCTGATGGAAAAGCTGCAGATGTTGAGCGACGACAACTTTCTCGATCTGGCACGGGTAGCGATTGCGGCGACGATCCATTCCCCTGAACGTGCCCAGAACATGGTGGCGCGCATGGGCGAGCGGGAAGAAGGCCTGACCGTATGGATTCGCGCCGCCCAAGCCGATGGGCGCTTGAAAGCGATTGCCCCCGAATTTGCTGCGCAGCAAGTTCAGGGGCTGCTCAAATCCTTTGCATTCTGGCCACAGATTTCCATGGGAATGCCCAGCTTGTCGGCTGAGATGCAAAGCACGGTGGTGGAGTCGGCGCTGGATATGTTTCTGGCCTGTTACCAGCAGTGATAAATGACAAGTTCGCAGCTGAATAAAGCGGCCGTGACTCTCAAGTTTACCGTTGCAATGTATTTCAGAGCGGGCCGCCATCGCTAGCAGGCTAGCTTCCACAGGGGATATATGAGCGCCACAGATCCAGTGTGGGAGCTAGCCTGCTAGCGATGAGGCCCGTCCAATTACCACAAAACCTCAGCCCCGCACCAAACTCCGCACCGCTGAAATCTCCGGCACATCCCGACGATTCATGTACACGCGTAAAGGTTCGGTGATGTTGATCCGGTCATCGATGTTCTGGTCCAGCAGCAGTTGAATCAAATCGCGTTTGAGGGTCATCGACTGCGACGGGCCGGCAGCCCAGACAAATTCGCTGGTGGGGATGATGCCGTCATCCGCCACGTCCATGCCGAACGAATCTTCGCTGAAGCGCACGATGTAATGGCCGGTCTTGCGGTTGAGGCCGACGAAACCTTTGAGTTCGTCGGCAGCCTGGCAGATGAGCTGGGAAGTGATGCGCATGGTAAACCTCACAGGGGTGATCGTTGGTTTACACGCAGAGCAGGCATGGCGATGTCCCTCTGCCGGGGACGTTGCGCACAAGCGTACTGCAAACAAGCGCACAAAAGCGCTGACGAAAATCAGCTTTAAGCACGTTTATGTCAGTCTCGCGATAGCGCCCGCAACACTCAGTTGTTAAAAGGGACGTCTTTGAAAATCATCGCGAAAGGATCTCGACCATGTCTGCAACCTTCACTAAAAGCGCCCTGTTCCTGGGTTTGCTGCTTGGCCTCAGTCAGGCTCAGGCGGCCAGCGAGCCAAGTCCTACGGCTCTGGCCTCTGGTTTGGGCATCCCGCACCCGGCGGTGATCGCCCACCGTGGCGCGTCTTTCGATGCACCGGAATCCACCGCCGCCGCATACAAACTCGCACGCGACCTGGGTGCCGATTACCTGGAACTGGACCTGCAACGCAGCAAGGACGGCGTGCTGTTCGCCCTGCACGATAACAACCTGCAACGTACCACTGACGTCGCCAGCAAATTCCCCGAGCGCAAGGACAGCCCGGCCAACGCGTTTACCATGGCCGAGCTGAAAACCCTCGATGCTGGCAGTTGGTTCAACACCGCGTACCCGGATCGCGCTCGCCCGTCCTACGCCGGCCTGAAAATTCTGACCCTCGATGAAATTATCGACATCGCCCAAGGCAACTCGCAGCACAAGCCCGGCCTGTACATCGAAACCAAGGAGCCTAAGCAATTTCCTGGCATCGAACATGATCTGAAACAGAAACTGCAAACCCGTGGCTGGCTCAGCCCGGCAGGTTCGAAGCTGGCGAAAAGCGAGCTTGCAGTCGGTCAAGGCAAAGGCAAGGTGATCCTGCAAACCTTCGAGAAAAACAGCCTCGAACTGCTGCAAAAGGAAATGCCGCAAGTGCCGAAAATCCTGTTGTTGTGGGTCGGCGAAGGCAGCATCGAACCGCAATCGACGGTCTCGTTTGCCCAGTCCGGCGAGAAAGACAAAGCCGCCTACTACGCCAAACAGCAACCCAAGGACAAAGCCGAGTTCCAGCGCTGGGTCGATTACGCCAAGACCCAGGGCGCCATCGGCACCGGCCCGTCCGCTGCGCTCACCCAAGGTGGCGATCAGAGTTACTCGGACCTGGTGCAACCGTGGATGAACCAGTACACCCAAGATCAGGGCCTGCTGGTGCACGTCTACACCATCGACGAGGTGGTTGATTATCAGAAAGTCATGGACGCCGGTGTCGACGGCATCTTCACCAACCGCGCCAGCGAACTGCTGAAGTTCTACAAACGCTCGGCCCCCGCCAGCGTGGCGCAAGTCCTGCAGAACAACGGTTTCTAAACGCAGACGTAAAACCTGTGGGAGCGTGGCTTGCCCGCGATAGCGCAATGTCAGTCAACATTGATGTTGGAGCTGACGGCCTCTTCGCGGGCAGCCACGTTCCCACAGAAGTTGATGCAAGACATGTAGAAGAATTTAAGGGTGGATTAAGTTACACCGGCTAACCTGATTTCACTTAAACAGCTCAACAAGGAAAGACATCATGAAGACTCTGACTGCCCTGTTCACCGCCGCTGCCCTGACCCTCACCACTGGTTTGGCCCAGGCCGATGTTCCTGTCGACCAGATTCCTCAGTTGGTCAAGGACGGCAAGATCAAGCCGCTGGAAGAGCTGAACCAGATCGTCCTGAAGCTGCACCCGGGCGCCACCATTACCGACAGCGACCTGGACAACCACTTCAACGGTTTCGAGTACGAAGTCGAACTCAAAGACGCCAAAGGCGTTGAATGGGACGTTGATCTGAACGCCGCCACCGGCGAAGTTCTGAAGAACAAAAAAGACGACTGATGCACAGCGCTTTGTAGGAGCCTGCTTGCTGGCGATGAACGATGACGCGATCAACTTGAAGACCGCGTTGCCTGGATCGCCAGCAAGCCGGCTCCTACAAGGTCTGGAAGATGTGATTTTGTCACACAACAAAAAGCCGCACGATTTTCGGATCCTGCGGCTTTTTTGCGCCTGCGCGATCGTTCAGCTCATCACGCGCTCAGTCGTGCCGTCACTTCATTCAACTGCCCCGACAAGCCATGCAGATTATGGCTCGCCGCTTCGGTGCGCTGCACGTTGTCCAGGTTGGTGCTGGCGATGCTGCCAGAGCGGTTCTTGAGGAATAACCGACGTCCCTACCGCAACCGTTCGCAGTTATTTTTCAGTCACAAAAACGTCATCCTCGCTTGCGATGATGCCGCTCACGTGAACCTGTAAATCCTGCGACAGGCGTTTCCCTTTGCGAGCTCTCATGAACCACAGCATCGATCAAAGCCATCGCGACCCGGATCTGTTCGGCCTGCTTTACGGGTTCAGTTTTCGCCCCGGCGAACGCGGCCGGGAGATCGATTCGGCCGAGGCGTTGCGATGCCTGCAACATCCGGAAGACGACGAGCAATTTCTGTGGCTGCACCTGAACCTCGCCCATGCCGCGTGCGAGCGCTGGATGAAGAGTCATCTGGAGTTACCCAATGAGTTTTTCGAAGCGCTGCATGAGGGCTCGCGTTCGACGCGCATCGAGCACGTCGACTCGACGCTGCTGGCGGTGGTCAACGACGTGGTGTTCAACCTCAGCAGCATGGTCTCCTCCGACGTCTCGACGTTGTGGGTGTGCGCCCGTCGTCGGCTGATCATCAGCGCCCGCCTGCAACCGCTGCACTCGGTGGACAAATTGCGCTCGTCGGTGAAGGCCGGTGAACGCTTTCGTTCGCCGCTGGAATTGCTGGTGCATCTGCTGCGCGACCAGGGCGAGGTGCTGACCCAGATCGTGCGCAAGACCAGCCTGAGCGTGGATCAGATCGAAGACGAATTGCTGTCCTCGCGACTGTCGAACAACCGCGCAGAGCTAGGCGCCAATCGACGGGTGTTGGTGCGCCTGCAACGCCTGCTGGCGCTGGAGCCGGGCTCGTTGCTGCGCCTGCTCAACCGTCCACCGCAATGGCTGCAAAAAGAGGACGTGAAGGAGTTGCGCAAATCTACCGAGGAGTTTGCGCTGATCATCAACGACCTCACGGCGCTGGGTGAGCGGATCAAGCTGTTGCAGGAAGAAATCGCCGCCAACCTCAACGAACAAAGTAACCGCACACTGTTTACCCTGACAGTGGTGACGGTGCTGGCCTTGCCGATTAACATCATCGCCGGTTTCTTCGGCATGAACGTCGGCGGCGTACCGCTTTCCCAGGATCCGGAAGGCTTTTGGATTCTGGTGGCGCTGGTGGCGACGTTCACCGTGATTGCCGGACGCTGGGCATTTCGCAAGCGACAGGATTACTAAACGCCGGAGTATTCTGTAGGAGCGAGCTTGCTCCCATAGGGCTCCATGTCACACGGCAGATCTAATCACCTCCCCCAACCAAACCATGAACACCCTTACCCGCAGCGGCAAATGCCGTTGCCGGGCATAAAGCAACGACACCCCCAATGACGGTGCGTTGAACTGCGGCAACACCTCCACCAACTCACCGCGGCGCAAATACTTTTGCATGCCCATCCTCGGCGCCTGGATCAAACCGAATCCCCCCAGACACGCTGACTCATAGGCATCGGTGCTGTTGACCGTGACGCTGCCAATCATCGGCACTCGCTGCACCTGGCTTTCGTCCACGTAGACAAAACCTTCCGAGCGCGAGCCCAGCACGCCGACGTAATGCACCAGTCGATGCTGCGCCAGGTCTTCAAGTCGTTGCGGCATGCCATGACGCCGCAAGTATTCCGGGCTGGCGCAATTGATCATGCCCAAGTCACACAGATGCCGCGCCACCACCGATTGATCCGGTTGCGCACCGATCCGCAGCACGCAATCAAACCCTTCGGCGAGCAAGTCGACCCGGCGATCGGTGCTGCTGATTTCCAGCTCAAGCAGCGGATGACGCTCCATGAATTCCGGCAGGCGCGGCATCACCAAACGACGGGCCAGAATATTCGGCAGGTCGATACGAATCCGACCAACCAGCGACGCCTCGTCCTGACGAAACAGGCCCTCGATTTCATCCATGTGCGACAGCAGATCCTTGCTGCGCTCGTACAACACCAGACCATCCTGCGTCGCCTGGACCTTGCGCGTGGTGCGTTGCAGCAGACGGGCACCGAGCAACGCTTCCAGCGCCTGCACATGCTCTGAGACCGTTGACCGAGGCAAGCCAAGACTTTCTCCAGCCAACGTGAAACTCGACATTTCGCTGACCCGGACAAAGGTGCGCAACAGTTCCAGTTTGTTCATGGTTCGCCCTGCAATTGTTCGGATTATCCGACCAGTGATTCCGATTTCACCCTGTTTATCACCCCTCAGCGGATAAATAAACTTCCTCACATCAACCGCCCACTGCAAAAGAGGAAGCCCCATGAACCGTAAAATCGCACTGATCACCGGCGCCAGCCGCGGCCTCGGCAAGAATGCCGCCCTGCACCTGGTCACCCAGGGCATCGACATCATCGGCACCTACAACAGCCGTGCCGATGAAGCACGGGCGCTGGTGGCGGAAGTTGAAAGCCTTGGTGGTCGCGCCGTGATGCTGCAACTGGATGTCGGCCAGAGTGAAAGCTTCGCGGCCTTCAGCAGCGAGGTCGCGCAGGTCTTGCGCAATCATTTCGACCGCAAGCACTTCGATTTCCTGATCAACAACGCCGGGATCGGACTGCATGCGAACTTCGTCGACACCACCGTCGAACAGTTCGATTTGCTGGTGAACATCCAATTCAAGGGACCGTTCTTCCTCACGCAAAATTTGTTGCCATTGATCAATGACGGTGGACGCATCATCAACATTTCCAGCGGCCTCGCCCGTTTCAGCCTGCCGGGTCATAGCGCCTATGCAGCGATGAAGGGTGCGATGGAAGTGCTGACGCGTTACCAGGCCAAGGAACTCGGTGCCCGCAACATCACGGCGAACATCCTGGCACCCGGTGCGATCGAAACGGATTTCGGTGGTGGAGCGGTTCGGGACAACTCCGCGCTGAACACCCTCGTGGCGAACAACACCGCGCTGGGTCGCGCCGGTTTGCCGGATGACATTGGTGCCGCGATTGCGCTGCTGTTGGCGCCGGGAAGCCAGTGGATCAATGGGCAGCGCGTGGAAGCGTCAGGCGGGATGTTTTTGTAAACATGAACACGGCATAAAACCCTGTGGCGAGGGAGCTTGCTCCCGCTGGAGCGCAAAGCGGTCCCTTTTCCCGACTACTTTGCAATCGAACGGGAGCAAGCTCCCTCGCCACAAACATACAACTCAGCAAACTTCGCGAACCACCAACATCCGCTCCCGCACCACGTCATACACCCAGTGATAGATGTAGGTGTACGGCAGGAAGAACAGCAACACGCCGATGTCCAGCAAAAATGCCTGCCACAGGCTGACACTCAGCCACCAGGCAATCAGCGGCACACCCATCGCCACCAAGCCGCCTTCAAATAGCAATGCATGCACAACGCGGGTCCAGGCGTTATGGGCAATGGCAAAGCGTTTGAGCGCACGGTCGAACATCCCGTTGAACACCACGTTCCAGCCCAGTGCCAGGGCGGCAATGAGGACGGTCACCATTCCCATTTCCAGCATGGGTTTGTCCATGATCCACGCCAGCAGCGGCGTACAAATGAGGATGGCCAGCAGTTCAAAGCCGATGGCCTGGAAAATTCGTTCGGTGATGGATTTGTTGGCGCTCATGGCCTGACTCCTTGAACAACTTGATGACTGACTGTGGTTGTCATGATCCGTCATCACACCGATACTTCATAACCAATAACCATCGATCAAGGCGATAGTTCATGGCCTCCCACGAAGTACTGCTGGCGTTTGTCGAAGCCGCGACCCAAGGCTCGTTCTCCGCTGCGGCGCGCAAACTGGGCCGCAGTCAGTCGACCATCAGCGCGGCAGTTGCCAGCCTGGAGATCGATCTGAACCTGACCCTGTTCGACCGCAGCAGCCGCAAGCCCAGCCTGACACCGGCCGGGCACGTCATGTTGCAACGGGCCGAAGAGATTCTTGCGGCCACCAGCCGGCTGGAAATGACCGCCAGCCAACTGTCCCAAGGGGTCGAGCCCAAATTGACCGTGGCACTTTCCGACACCTATCAGTCGGACCGCTTCGAAGACGCGCTCAGTGCTTTCGAGCAGCGTTACCCGGACCTTGAACTCGAATGCCTGATCGCTGAATGCGAGGACCTTGTGGCCCTTGTGCAAAGCGGCCGGGCGCACGTGGCATTCGCCGAAATGCAGGACAGTTATCCACCGGACCTGGTCAGCTCGACGGTAGACGAGCGCACTGAATTTGCCTTGTTCGCGTCTCCCCGGCACCCGCTGGCGACGCAGAAAAACATCAATCAGGACCTGCTGTATCAGCACCGCGAGTTGCGTCTGGCGACCATCGTCAATCCGTATGAAAGTCGGGCGAAGGGCCGCGTCTGGTCGGCGCCAAGTTATCTGATGCTGCTGGAAATGGCCCAGGGCGGGTTCGGCTGGGCGCCATTGCCGCGCTGGCTGGTGGAGCGCTTCGGCCCGGGCACGTTGCAGGAACTGGACGTCCGCGGCTGGCCGAAAACGGTGTCGGTCGGGGCGCTGTGGTCGCGCTTGAACCCGCCAGGCCCGGCGGGGAGCTGGTTGCTCGGCAAAATGCTGGAATAACGCTGCAGCCAATCGCGGGTTATCATGCCCGCCTCCGTCCCGCCGCGATTCCAGACCATGACTTACAGCGTTTCCCCCATCGGCTTCGTGCACTCCTGCTTCAAGGAAAAGTTTGCGATTCCGCGCCAGCCGCAACTGGCACCGGCCGCACGTGGCGTCCTGGAATTGGTGGCGCCTTTTGATCAGGGGGATGCAGTGCAGGGGCTGGAACAGGTCAGCCATGTCTGGCTGTTGTTTCTGTTCCATCAGGCTCTGGAAGAAAAACCACGCTTGAAGGTGCGCCCACCTCGCCTCGGCGGCAACAAATCCATGGGGGTGTTCGCTACGCGCGCGACGCATCGCCCCAATGGCATCGGGCAGTCTGTGGTCAAACTGGACAAGGTCGAAGCCAATCGTCTGTGGATTTCCGGGATCGACCTGTTGGACGGCACTCCCGTGCTCGACATCAAACCCTACGTGCCCTACGCCGACATCATCGATTCGGCCTCCAACAGCATCGCCAGCGCGGCACCGCAGTTGATTACCGTGCATTGGGCAGACTCAGCGCTGCAACAGGCTCACGAACACGCTCAGCGTCTTGGTGAACCATTGGTTGAGCTGATTGAACAATGCCTGGCGCAAGACCCGCGGCCGGCGTACCAGACACCCGCACCGGAAAGAGAATACGGCGCGCAACTCTGGGACGTGGATGTGCGGTGGCATTACCCGACACCGGAGTTGATTAGGGTGCTTGAGGTCATCCCCGCAAACGCATAATCCGCAAAAACGAAAAAGCCCGCGCTGCCTTCTCAGGCTGCGCGGGCTTTCTTGTTGTGTCCTGTAGGAGCGCGATAACGGTCTGATTTCAGCACCGATGTCGACGGAACGAACGCCATCGCTGGCAAGCCAGCGCCTACAGGTGACCTTCGGTCACTTCTCGACGAACGCACGCTCGATCAGGTAATCACCCGGCTCGCGCATCCGCGGCGAGACTTTCAGACCGAAGCTGTTCAGTACTTCGCTGGTCTCGTCGAGCATGCTCGGGCTGCCGCACAACATGGCGCGGTCGTCCTGCGGGTTGATCGGCGGCAGGCCGATGTCGCTGAACAGCTTGCCACTGCGCATCAGGTCGGTCAGGCGACCTTCGTTCTCGAACGGCTCACGGGTAACGGTCGGGTAGTAGATCAACTTGTCACGCAGCGCATCACCGAAGAACTCGTTCTGCGGCAGGTGCTCGGTGATGAACTCGCGGTAGGCGACTTCGTTGACGTAACGCACGCCGTGGCACAGGATCACTTTTTCGAAACGCTCGTAGGTTTCCGGATCCTGGATGACGCTCATGAACGGCGCCAGACCGGTACCGGTGCTGAGCAGGTACAAGTGTTTGCCAGGCTTCAAGTCATCCAGCACCAGCGTGCCGGTAGGCTTCTTGCTGATGATGATCTCGTCGCCTTCCTTCAGGTGCTGCAACTGGGAAGTCAGCGGACCATCCGGCACCTTAATGCTGAAGAACTCGAGATGCTCTTCCCAGTTCGGGCTGGCAATCGAGTAAGCGCGCATAAGCGGGCGGCCGTTGGGCTGTTGCAGGCCGATCATCACGAACTGACCGTTCTCGAAGCGCAGGCCCGGATCGCGGGTGCACTTGAAGCTGAACAGAGTGTCGTTCCAGTGATGAACACTGAGGACACGCTCGTGGTTCATGTTGCTCATGTACGTGGGACTCCTGGAGATTAGGTCTGCGCTAGCTCATTCGGACGAGCGCTGCGGCGCGCAATTGCATCGCATTCTAATAGCGACGACAATATCTGTTAACTGGATTATTAAGATAAGGGTTATCGGTTATATCGATATGCGATTTACTCTTCGTCAACTACAAGTCTTCGTCGCCGTCGCCCAGCAGGAGAGCGTATCCCGTGCTGCGGGCCTGCTCAACCTCTCGCAATCGGCGGCGAGCACCTCGATCACCGAACTGGAGCGCCAATGCAGCTGCCAGTTGTTCGACCGTGCCGGCAAACGACTGAGCCTCAACGCGCTGGGCAAGCAATTGCTGCCGCAAGCTGTCGCCCTGCTGGACCAGGCCAAGGAAATCGAGGACCTGCTCAATGGCAAATCGGGTTTCGGCTCACTGGCGGTGGGCGCGACGCTGACCATCGGCAACTACCTGGCGACCCTGCTGATCGGCAGCTTCATGCAGCGCCATCCGGAAAGCCAGGTAAAGCTGCACGTGCAGAACACTGCCAATATCGTGCAACAAGTGGCTCACTATGAAATTGATCTGGGTCTAATCGAGGGCGATTGCAGCCACCCGGACATCGAAGTACAGAGCTGGGTCGAAGACGAATTGGTGGTGTTTTGCGCCCCGCAGCATCCGCTGGCCAAGCGTGGCACGGCGACCATGGACGAACTGAGCCACGAAGCATGGATTTTGCGAGAGCAAGGTTCGGGCACGCGGCTGACTTTCGACCAAGCCATGCGCCACCATCGCAGCGCGTTGAATGTCCGCCTGGAGCTGGAGCACACCGAAGCGATCAAGCGCGCGGTGGAGTCTGGTTTGGGGATTGGCTGTATTTCGCGGCTGGCGTTACGCGATGCATTCCGCCGCGGCAGTCTCGTCGCGGTGGAAACGCCGGATCTGGACCTGTCGCGGCAGTTCTACTTCATCTGGCACAAACAGAAATACCAGACCTCGGCGATGCGCGAGTTCCTCGATCTGTGCCGCGCCTTCACCGCCGGGGTCCAGCGCAGCGACGAGATCGTGTTGCCGACCATCGCTTAAAGCAGAATAACGGCCCACACCAGCGCGATCATGCTCAACGCCACGAATTGGGCGGCACTGCCCATGTCCTTGGCATTCTTGGACAGCGGGTGCAATTCAAGGGAAATACGGTCGATGGCCGCTTCCACTGCCGAATTAAGCAACTCGACGATCAACGCCAGCAGACAGACCGCAATCAGCAACGCCTGCTCGACTCGACTGACGTTCAGGAAGAACGACAACGGAATCAGGATGGCATTGAGCAACACCAGTTGCCGAAAAGCGGCTTCACCGGTGAAAGCGGCGCGCAGGCCGTCCAGCGAGTAGCCGGAAGCGTTGAGAATACGTTTAAGGCCGGTCTGGCCTTTGAAAGGTGACATAGAGTAGGCAACTGACTTAGAGAAGTGGGAAAGCTAGATTAACCAAAGTCAAAAAAGCGTGAAGCCGCCAACCATCAATGGCTGGAAATTGACTCAAGTTGTTGCAAGAGCAGCGCGGCCTGGGTACGGGTCCGCACATTCAGCTTACGGAAAATCGCAGTCACGTGCGCCTTGATGGTCGCCTCGGAAACACTCAATTCATAAGCAATCTGTTTGTTCAGCAAGCCTTCGCAAACCATGGTCAGCACCCGGAATTGCTGGGGTGTCAGGCTGGCAAGCCCTTCACTGGCAGCCTTGGCTTCATCGGAAACGCTGACCGCTTCGAACGCCTGCGGAGGCCAGAAAACGTCGCCGTCGAGTACGGCACGCACGGCTTTCTGAATGACCCCAAGATCGCTGGATTTTGGAATAAAACCGCTGGCGCCGAACTCACGGGATTTGACCATGATGGTCGCCTCTTCCTGAGCCGAGACCATGACCACCGGAATCTGTGGGTACTGACCACGCAACAGGACCAGCCCGGAAAAACCGTAGGCGCCCGGCATGTTCAGGTCCAGCAGCACCAGATCCCAATCGGCTTTTTCGGTGAGGCGGGTTTCCAGTTCGGCAATGCTCGCCACCTCCACCAGACGGACATCCGGCCCAAGGCCCAACGTCAGCGCTTGATGCAAGGCACTTCGAAAAAGTGGGTGGTCATCGGCAATCAGGATTTCGTATGTGGCCATTGTTCAAATGATCCTGTTTTTCATGGAAAGCCCGATGCATTCGGGCCTCGCCAAAGCAACGCCAGGCACAGCCACGCAGCTGCACTGACAAGGCACGCTCAACGCCAAAAACGGCGTTGAAAACTCTGGTCGTACCTAATCGGCGCCAAGCATGCCCAGCGAAGCCGGGGTGGTCAAGCAGCATGGCCACTACACTTTATTGCAGTATGCGCGACAATCAGTCCAGCACTGGGGTTGTCGACTGAACATAGGGCATCAACTCGGCATGGGCCGGGGTCGAGACGTTCATTTCAAGCTGATGCTTGGCATCGAGATAATGCTGGCTGAACACGTCGAAATAGGCGTCCAGCGCTGAAGCCGCGTCCGTATCGCCGGCAAGATCAAGGCACAACGCCGCGACTTCCGCCGTACACAGGTGCTCGCTTCGCGTGGACCGGCGCAACCGGTAGCGGGACAGTTTTTCGGGCAGCAGACTGAGTATCGGCAATCCATCGAAATACGGACTTTTTCGGAAAATCTTCCGTGCTTCAGTCCAGGTCGCATCCAACAGGATGAAGAGCGGGCGTTTATCACTGTCAACATCAACGCTGTTGGTCACGCGCTCCGGCGCAACATACTCACCCGGGAACACCAGATAAGGCTGCCATTGCGGATCGGACAATAACGCCAGCAATTGCGGATCGATTTCGGTGCGAGACCAGATGAACGCATGGTTGTCAGCGACCACATCAGCGATCAGCCAACCGGTATTGCTCGGCTTGAACACTTCCTTGTTGGTCATGATCAGGCAAACCCCGGAGCGAGACTGGACCTTGGGGCGCCAGGCACACAGGCAATGGCTGAGGATGACCCGACAGTCGTGGCAACGCGGTGCCCGCCAGCCACGGGCCTGAATCGGCTTGATCCCTTCTTCTTCGCGCTGGTCACGCAGGCGGGCTACGGCGTTGGGGGCATGACTCATCGCAGGCAACACCGGCGGGGAAGGAAAATCGACACGAAAAACACTCGGCAGGGTAAATAGAGTGGGCAGTTTACCAGACCGTTTAGCGCAAGCCTGTACCGTCCGGGCCTGCTCTCCTATAATTCGCCGCCACTGAACGCACAGTCACGTGATAGGTCAAACCACCCATCACCGCCCCAGGAGAGTTTCATGCTGCGCCTTATCGTTCCCACCGCTGCCATTCTGCTGGCGTCGTCCTTCAACGCTCAGGCCGCATCCTTGAGTGAGCAGAATCTGAACAGAGAGCTGCGAAACGTTGCCGCACAAAGCAGCGTCGGCACTCCACGGGCCATCAATGAAGACATTCTCGATCAGGGCTACACCGTCGAAGGCAACACATTGATCAACCACTTGAGCGTACAAAGCAGCCACGCCGACAAGATGCGCGCCGACCCGAAGGCCGTGTACTTCCAGCTTGGCGCTTCTGTCTGCAACAACCCGTCCTACCGCAAGTTGATGGCCAAGGGCGCAGTGATGCGTTACGACTTCACCGAGGTCAAGACCAACCGTGCGGTCGGTTCGGCCAGCTACCAGGAATCGGATTGCCCGAAAGCGGCGCCGAAGAAAAAGTAGTCAATTGGAATTGGCGCGTCGCTGTTCATCCTCGGCGCGCAGTTCTGCCAGCAATGCCTGCAAGTAATGCGATCGATGCTCACTGCTCTGCAAACGTCGGTAGCACTCCTCTTCGAGGCTCAAATGATGGGTCTCGGCTGATGACTTCAGCAATTGATACAGCTGTGTATCAATTTCCAGAATGACTCTGGTCATGGCTTCCCGCCTCCCTGCACGTTCACTCGTATCGAGCGATAAATCCTTGAACCACTTGTGTCGTGCGCCCTGCCGTTGACGCAAAGTTGTCGCGTGACACTTGTAACTTAGTAAACCAGAGTGGCAGACACCCGCCGCGGGTTCAGACGAGCGGTGAAACCACGTTGCAAATAGTCATTAAGCGGTTGCCAGGAAAGACTTTGTGGCGCAATGATCAAGGCAGCGAAAATCACTGCAAGGGTCTAGTTTTCAGAGTGTCCCGTTCACTTTTCGAGACCGGAAAGAGTCCCTCTAACGCAACATGTTGTGCGAACGTTTCTTTCATTCCAGGGAATAACAGAGCCTGTATGGATGACCCGACGTGCCATTCGGGTCGAGTGGATCGCCCAGGCATGGGCCTGGGCAGACAGCGACACATGAAGTGTCGTGGCATCGACGCAGCTTGTCGGGGCCAAAGGTTCTGTGCAGAAGGAGAAGTTGAATGCCTTACCAACCAAATGACCTCCTGAGCCGTCATTTCGAAGAAAGCGGCCACGACCTCATCAGCAAGGTTGAAGAGCAACTCAACCTTGTTTCACCCAACAGCCCGAACATTCCGATTTACCGCGACATGATCCTGACCGTGCTGCGCATGGCCCAGGAAGACCATAACCGCTGGAACGCCAAGATCACCCTGCAAGCCCTGCGCGAACTGGAGCATGCGTTTCGTGTACTCGAACAGTTCAGGGGGCGACGCAAAGTGACTGTTTTCGGTTCGGCACGCACCCCGGTCGAACATCCGTTGTACGCGATGGCCCGAGAGCTTGGCGCCGCCCTGGCACGCTCCGACCTGATGGTCATTACCGGTGCCGGTGGCGGCATCATGGCCGCAGCACATGAAGGAGCCGGCCTGACCCACAGCCTGGGATTCAACATCACCCTGCCCTTCGAACAACACGCCAACCCGACCGTCAACGGCACGACCAACCTGCTGCCCTTCCACTTCTTCTTTACCCGCAAGCTGTTCTTCGTCAAGGAAGCCGATGCGCTGGTGCTGTGTCCCGGAGGTTTCGGCACACTGGATGAAGCGCTGGAAGTGCTGACACTGATCCAGACCGGCAAGAGCCCGCTGGTACCGGTGGTTTTGCTGGACGCACCCGGCGGCAAATTCTGGCAAGGGGCGCTGGACTTCATTCACCAGCAACTGGAGGAAAACAGTTACATCCTGCCAACCGACATGAAGCTGGTCAGACTGGTCTACAGCGTGGAAGAAGCGGTTGATCACATCAATCAGTTCTACAGTAACTTCCACTCCAGCCGCTGGCTCAAGCATCAGTACTTGATTCGCATGAACCACACACTCAGCGAGCGCGCACTCGAACACATGCAGGAAGCGTTTGCCGACCTGTGCCTGAGCGAGCATTTCCATCAGCATGCCTACAACGGCGAAGAACACGACGAAGCGCAGTTCAGTCACCTGGTGCGCCTGGCCTTCAACTTCAATGCTCGTAACCATGGTCGACTGCGTGAACTGGTGGACTACATCAACCTGCCGGAAAACTGGGTACAAACCAAACCCCAGGGGCAAGAACGTACACGGGAGTCATCGAAAGTTACGTGAAGGCATAAAAAAACGGCCCGCTATCAAGTAGCGAGCCGTTTCATTCAATCGTCCATCCCTCGACCGCTGAGTAGGCGGCTGATCATTTCCATGGAATATCCCCGATACGCCAGAAACCTGCCTTGTTTGGCGCGTTCTCGCACGTCTACCGGTATTTCACCGGAAAACTTGCGTCGCCAGGTATCCGTCAGTTGCGCCTGCCAGTCGATACCGCTTTCGCGCAAGGCGAGTTCGATGTCGCTACGTTGCAGGCCGCGCTGGCTCAACTCTTCACGAATACGCAAAGGGCCGTAACCAGAACGGGCGCGGTAGGAAACAAAGCTTTCGAGATAACGGGTTTCGGACAACAGGCCCTCTTCCGTCAAGCGGTCGAGTGCTGTTTCGATCATTTCAGGGAGGGCGCCGCGCTGACGCAGTTTACGCGTCAGCTCGACTCGACCGTGCTCGCGTCGCGCGAGCAGGTCCATTGCGGTTCGCCGCACCGCGACGAGTGTATCCAGTACGGCGGTCATCGCTTCGATCAGATATCAGCGTCAGCCAGATCGACTTCGGTCTCTTTGACCGCAGAGGCTTTAGCGTCTGCTACCGACGAAGGGGACAGCAGCTTGTCACGCAGTTGCTTCTCGAGGGTGGCCGCGATATCCGGGTTATCCGCCAGGTACTTGGCCGAGTTGGCCTTGCCCTGACCGATCTTGGTGCCGTTGTAGGCATACCAGGCACCGGACTTCTCGACGAAACCGTGCAGAACACCCAGGTCGATCATCTCACCGTTGAGATAGATACCCTTGCCGTAAAGAATCTGGAACTCGGCCTGACGGAACGGCGAAGCGACCTTGTTCTTCACAACCTTGACGCGGGTTTCGCTACCGACGACTTCATCACCTTCTTTCACCGCGCCAGTGCGGCGGATGTCCAGACGAACCGATGCATAGAACTTCAGCGCGTTACCACCGGTGGTGGTTTCCGGGCTGCCGAACATCACGCCGATTTTCATACGGATCTGGTTGATGAAGATCACCAGGCAGTTGGCGTTCTTGATGTTACCGGTGATTTTACGCAGCGCCTGGGACATCAGACGGGCTTGCAGGCCCACGTGCATGTCACCCATTTCGCCTTCGATTTCAGCCTTTGGCACCAGGGCGGCCACGGAGTCGACGATGATCACGTCGACCGCGTTGGAACGCACCAGCATGTCGGTGATTTCGAGGGCCTGTTCGCCGGTGTCCGGCTGGGACACCAGCAGGTCGTCGACGTTGACGCCCAGCTTGCCGGCGTATTCAGGGTCGAGGGCGTGTTCGGCGTCGACGAATGCGCAAGTCGCGCCGGCTTTTTGAGCCTGGGCGATCACGGACAAGGTCAGTGTGGTTTTACCGGAAGATTCAGGACCGTAGATTTCAACAATACGGCCTTTTGGCAGACCGCCGATGCCGAGAGCAATGTCCAGCCCCAGAGAGCCAGTGGAAATGGCCGGGATCGCCTGACGGTCCTGATCGCCCATACGCATTACGGCACCCTTGCCGAATTGACGTTCGATCTGACCCAGGGCCGCAGCCAAGGCTTTCTTCTTGTTGTCGTCCATTAAAGTCCTCACGTAATCAATAAGGCCTTACGGCCAACACCTGTATAAGTAGCCAGTATTATTCCACAGCGATTCGGTATCGCCTACCCCTGATTTGAGATTTCTGCCGCGGCATAGCGAAGCAACCCCTCTAGCGCGGCCTTCACCGTTTGTCGGCGGACATCATCACGGTTACCGGGGAAGTGCTGCCTCTCGCTGAACACCTCATCCCCCACGCCCCAGGCCAGCCACACCGTGCCGACCGGCTTGTTCGCCGTTCCACCATCCGGCCCGGCGATGCCACTGACGGCCACGGAAAAATACGCGCTGTTTTTTTTCTGCGCCCCCCGGACCATGGCCTCGACCACTTCACGACTGACCGCCCCGACCGTGGTGAACAACTCCACCGGGACATCGAGTTGCAGGGTTTTCTGTCGGTTGGAGTAGGTGACATAACCGGCCTCGAACCATGCCGAACTCCCCGGTATACGGGTGATTGCCTCAGCAATGCCGCCACCGGTGCAAGACTCGGCCGTGGTGACGTGAGCATTGAGAACCTGCAGGTGTCGGCCGAGTTCAGCGGCCAGTTGGGTGATCTCTTTCACAGTCATCTCCTGATCGGGCGGAATGAGGTTAACCGTACACGAGCAAACCGCACTTGCAAGCTGCAGGGTCAATCAAAATGTGAGGAATCGGAGGCTCTGGCAAAAGGTCTCGCGGGTGATCAATCCGCCGTGTCACGGGATGAACGATCAGGAACACCTATACGCTTGGCGGCCCAACGCTCATAAAGCCCGATAACGACGTCCGTTCCGGCCATTGCGGTCAGACAGCCGCCCGCACAAACGGCCCAGATCGAGACATTCGCGGCGTGCAGCAACATGATCGCAGACACGCCGCAAATCATACTGGAGCCCGACCGCAAGGTCAGGCGACGGACAAGGGGCCAACCCCTCACACCTTCTTTATCGGCACGCCACATTTCACCGGCGACGCCACCAAGAAGTGGCAGAGTGATGACCAGCCAAAGAGGCATATCCAACAACGCATACTGCTCTGCGGTCATTTCGAGCCTCCCTGGATAACCGGTGAAAAATCAGATCTGTCGTCGCCAACTCTCGTCAGACAGGCAACAAGAATATGCACCAATGCATACTCAGTCAATGCGCAAGCGCATATAACCGATAAGCCAATGCTTTCCCCAGACGAAAAAAAACCGCACAAGCGGCGGTTTTATCCAAGCATCTGCACAGGCTAGCGGGCGTACATACCCCACCAGAAAACGTGGCCGAGGATGACGATTGGCTCCTCCTGGATATCCTGAAACGTGTAATCCTCGTCGGGATGCTCATCCCGATTGAAGCTGCGCAGTCGAATCCCGGTCGGCAGGCGGTACAGCTGTTTCACCCGCAATTGACCATTGTGATTGATCGCATACAGGTCGCCGTCAACGATATCGCCAATGCCACACTTGCCGGCATTCACACCGACCGTGGCGCCATCGCGCAGGACAGGCAGCATGCTGTTACCGCGCACCGTCACGCATTTGGCCTGATCGAACTGCACACCGTTATGACGCAGGCTGCGCTTGCCGAAACGCAGACTAGAGCGCTCGCTCTCTTCAATGACGAAGCGTCCGGACCCTGCGGCCAATTCAACCTCACGAAGAAAGGGCACCGATACCTCGTCGTCATCGACCGGGGTGTCGTCGTCCCACAGGCTTATGTCCTTGAGCTCCGAGTGCAGCTGACTGCGCCCGGCAGTGTTGGCCGCCGTGATATCCACCCGCCCCCGCAATTGGTCGGTGCTCACACAAAAATACTCGGCGATCTTCGAGATGTGTTTATCCGACGGATCGACAATCTTCCCGCCGAGAATCCGCGAGAGCGTGGATTGAGGCACGCCGGTGCGACGGTGAAGCTCCGTGGGGGAGATCCCGTGCTGATCGAGCAGCGCTCTCAGGACAGTAGAAACATTGCGTTTTTGCATAAACGAATAGTGCGTGTTCTCTTCAGAGAAGACAAATGCTCAATTGCATAACAATGCATAAAGCCGTTGAAACACACCACAGGGCGTTCGCGCCTGCGTCCGGCAGACCGCCCATGGTAATCTTGCGTCCATTGCGCAAAAGCCGGGCCGATGTCCCTCCTTTGCCCTACACCTTTCAACGAGTTTTCCAGATTACCAATGAATAAAGCCCTCTCCGACCTGTCCTCCCACACCCCGATGATGCAGCAGTACTGGCGCCTGAAGAACCAGCACCCGGACCAGCTGATGTTCTACCGCATGGGTGACTTCTACGAGATCTTCTACGAGGACGCGAAGAAGGCCGCCAAGTTGCTGGACATCACCCTGACCGCCCGTGGGCAGTCGGCAGGTCAGGCGATTCCGATGTGCGGGATTCCTTATCACGCCGCCGAAGGCTACCTGGCGAAACTGGTGAAGCTCGGTGAGTCGGTGGTGATCTGCGAACAAGTCGGCGACCCGGCCACCAGTAAAGGGCCGGTCGAGCGGCAGGTCGTGCGGATCATCACACCGGGGACAGTGAGTGACGAAGCGCTGCTGGATGAACGCCGGGACAACCTGATCGCCGCGGTACTGGGCGATGAGCGCCTGTTCGGTCTGGCAGTGCTGGACATCACCAGCGGCAACTTCAGCGTGCTGGAAATCAAGGGCTGGGAAAACCTGCTGGCAGAGCTGGAGCGGGTCAACCCGGTTGAGTTGTTGATCCCGGACGATTGGCCGAAGGATCTACCAGCGGAAAAACGCCGTGGGGTTCGTCGCCGTGCGCCGTGGGATTTTGAGCGCGATTCGGCGCTGAAAAGTCTTTGTCAGCAATTCTCCACCCAGGACCTCAAAGGTTTTGGCTGCGAAAACCTGACCCTGGCCATCGGTGCCGCCGGTTGCCTGCTGGCTTATGCGAAGGAAACCCAGCGCACCGCCCTGCCGCACTTGCGCAGCCTGCGCCATGAACGCCTGGACGATACGGTGGTGCTGGACGGCGCCAGCCGTCGTAACCTGGAACTCGATACCAACCTGGCGGGCGGTCGCGACAACACGCTGCAATCGGTGGTTGATCGTTGCCAGACGGCCATGGGCAGCCGCCTGCTGACCCGCTGGTTGAATCGCCCACTGCGAGACTTGACCGTTCTGCTGGCTCGTCAGACCTCGATCACGTGCCTGCTCGACCGCTATCGCTTCGAGCAACTGCAACCCCAGCTCAAGGAAATCGGCGATATCGAGCGGATTCTCGCGCGAATCGGCCTGCGCAATGCACGTCCGCGCGACCTTGCACGCCTGCGAGATGCCCTCGGCGCCCTGCCACAACTGCAAGTGGCAATGACCGAGCTCGAGGCGCCGCACCTCCAGCAATTGGCAACCACCACCAGCACCTACCCGGAACTGGCGGCGCTGCTGGAAAAAGCCATCGTCGACAATCCACCGGCGGTCATCCGTGACGGCGGCGTGCTGAAGACCGGTTACGACAGCGAACTCGATGAACTGCAATCGCTCAGCGAAAACGCCGGGCAATTCCTGATCGACCTCGAAGCACGGGAGAAGGCCCGCACTGGCCTGTCCCATCTGAAGGTCGGTTACAACCGCATCCACGGTTACTTCATCGAATTGCCAAGCAAGCAGGCCGAATCAGCACCGGCCGACTATATCCGCCGTCAGACCCTCAAGGGTGCCGAGCGCTTTATCACCCCGGAACTCAAGGCGTTCGAAGACAAGGCGCTGTCCGCCAAGAGTCGTGCCCTGGCCCGCGAAAAGATGCTGTACGAGGCATTGCTCGAAGACTTGATCAGCCAACTTCCACCGCTGCAAGACACGGCTGGCGCGCTGGCTGAGCTGGACGTGCTGAGCAACCTGGCCGAACGCGCGCTGAACCTCGACCTGAACTGCCCGCGCTTCGTCAGCGAGCCGTGCATGCGCATCAGTCAAGGTCGTCACCCAGTGGTTGAGCAGGTATTGACCACGCCGTTCGTGGCCAACGACCTGAGCCTGGACGACAACACGCGCATGCTGGTCATTACCGGTCCGAACATGGGCGGTAAATCCACCTACATGCGCCAGACTGCGCTGATCGTGTTGTTGGCACATATCGGCAGCTTTGTACCGGCCGCCAGTTGCGAACTGTCGCTGGTCGACCGGATCTTCACCCGCATCGGCTCCAGCGATGACCTGGCCGGTGGGCGATCGACCTTCATGGTCGAGATGAGCGAAACCGCGAACATTCTGCACAACGCCACCGAGCGCAGCCTGGTGCTGATGGACGAAGTCGGTCGCGGCACCAGCACCTTCGACGGCCTCTCCCTGGCGTGGGCTGCCGCCGAACGCCTGGCGTATCTGCGCGCTTACACGCTGTTCGCCACCCACTACTTCGAACTGACCGTGTTGCCTGAGGCTCAACCGCTGGTGGCCAACGTGCATCTCAATGCCACCGAGCACAACGAACGCATCGTGTTCCTCCACCACGTATTGCCGGGGCCGGCCAGTCAGAGCTACGGCCTGGCTGTTGCCCAGCTGGCTGGCGTGCCAACTGAAGTGATTGCGCGCGCCCGTGAGCATTTGAGCCGCCTGGAAGATACCGCCCTGCCCCACGAAGCGCCCCAGCCAGCCAAAGGCAAACCGGCCGCGCCGCAGCAAAGCGATCTGTTCGCCAGCCTGCCGCATCCGGTGCTGGACGATCTCGCCAAGCTGGATCTGGACGATATGACGCCCCGTCGTGCTCTCGAAATGCTCTATACACTAAAGACACGGATCTAACGCACACGCTTGCAAGCTGTTAGAATCTCGCGCGGTTTGGGATGCTGTGGGCTATTAGCCTGACCTGCAGACTATCGCTCCCAAACCTGGCGACCCCTACGTGAAGGGGCGCAGCAAGCCGCGCCTGAGGAGAAAATTAGAAATGACCTTCGTCGTCACCGACAACTGCATCAAGTGCAAGTACACCGACTGCGTAGAAGTGTGTCCGGTGGACTGCTTTTACGAAGGCCCGAATTTCCTGGTGATTCACCCGGATGAGTGCATCGACTGCGCACTGTGCGAACCTGAATGCCCGGCTGTGGCCATCTTCTCCGAAGATGAAGTGCCTGCTGGAATGGAACACTTCATTGCGTTGAACACGGAGTTGGCCGAGATCTGGCCGAACATCACTGAACGCAAAGATCCACTGCCAGACTCCGAAGAGTGGGATGGCAAGAAAGACAAGTTCGAACACCTCGAACGCTGATTACCCCCGCGTTCTCTGAAAAGGCCCCACAAGGGCCTTTTTGCTTTTCTGCAGGCAAAAAAAGGGGCGGTTTGACCCGCCCACATTTTTTCCCTATTCCCTGTGTTCCTTTTCATCGTCCTGATGAATCGCATCCTGCGATATCCCTTTCCCTCATCCTTGAAAGACGTGCCTGTCCGTCGGCACACGCTGAATACTAGAGCTTTCTTCACCTGGATCAATCGACCTACTAATGGCGGCGACGACTGCCACATGCAGTTAACTTTTATTTTTATCCTTATAAATCAAGTAGATAAAAATACAACCCACTCAAAATAGTCGCCTGACCAGGTTAAAAAATACGAACACTTACGCAAGAGTAAGCCAGGGCTTACAACGCAAAACAAAAAACCAAAATCAGACTTCGTCAAAAAGCGGGCAATAAAAACCCCGAGCCAGTCGGGGTTTTTTAACGCCATCGCAACGAATGCCTTATTGAAACAGCGATTCGCTCGACAGGCCGTTTTTCTCCAGGATTTCGCGTAGTCGCTTCAATCCTTCCACCTGAATCTGTCTGACCCGTTCCCGGGTCAGGCCAATTTCCAGGCCTACGTCTTCGAGGGTACTGCTTTCATGACCGCGCAGGCCGAAGCGGCGAATGACCACCTCGCGTTGCTTGTCGGTCAGCTCCGAGAGCCATTGATCGATGCTTTGCGACAGGTCATCGTCCTGCAGCAGCTCGCATGGATCGGTAGGTCGGTCGTCGGTAAGGGTGTCCAGCAGGGTTTTATCCGAATCCGGCCCCAGCGAGACATCGACTGAAGATACCCGCTCGTTCAGGCCGAGCATGCGCTTGACCTCTCCCACCGGTTTTTCCAGCAGGTTGGCGATTTCTTCGGGTGAGGGTTCGTGGTCGAGTTTTTGCGTCAGCTCCCGTGCAGCCCGCAGGTACACGTTCAGCTCTTTGACCACATGAATCGGCAACCGGATGGTGCGGGTCTGATTCATGATTGCGCGTTCGATGGTCTGACGAATCCACCAGGTCGCGTAGGTCGAAAAGCGGAAACCGCGCTCGGGGTCGAACTTCTCCACTGCCCGGATCAAGCCGAGGTTGCCCTCTTCAATCAGATCGAGCAGCGACAAGCCACGATTGACATAGCGCCGGGCGATTTTCACCACCAGCCGCAGGTTGCTTTCAATCATGCGTTTGCGCCCGGCCGGATCGCCACTTTGCGACAAGCGCGCAAAATGAACTTCTTCTTCGGGGGATAACAGGGGGGAAAAGCCGATTTCATTGAGATACAGCTGCGTGGCATCAAGCGCCCGCGTGTAGTCAATGTACTTGTGTTGCTTCAACGAAGCGGAGTGTTTGGATTTCGCGCGAACGGAAGGTGGAGCCGCCCCTTCATCATTCGACATCGAATCCGTATCGATAACGGCCTCCATAAGGAGAACCTCATCGTCGATGTCAAACTCCGGCACTTCTTTACTGAGAGCCATTGTTATAGTCCTTTGGTGAGTTCGACCTCAAGCTCAAGCGACGCCTTTATCCTTGGCAACGCTGGAGCCTGTCCCCTCTACGCGACGGAACAGGCTGGTAGCGATCAACGGCGTGGCAGGAATTGCAGCGGATCTACTGGTTTACCTTGGCGGCGAATCTCAAAATGCAGTTTCACCCGGTCTGTCCCCGTTGACCCCATTTCCGCAATTGTCTGTCCGACCTTGACCTGCTGCCCCTCCCGGACCAACAGCCTGCGGTTATGTCCGTAGGCACTGACGTAGGTTTCGCTGTGTTTGATGATGACTAATTCGCCGTAGCCCCTTAAGCCACTCCCGGCGTATACCACCGTCCCATCAGACGCAGCTAAAACAGGCTGTCCCAAATCTCCGGCGATATCAATTCCTTTATTCAAACTGCCGTTTGAAGAGAATTTTCCAATAAGAATGCCATTAGAAGGCCATCCCCAGCCGGTCGGGGCTGGGCCTGCTGGAGGCATCGGCGCGGGGGCTGGTTTGCTCGCGACGGACGGTACAGCCGTCGTTGTGGTCGTGGTCGAACCGTTTGCCGCTCGACGTACAACCGTGGTTTTGCTCGACGACGAAGGCGATGAACCGGACGAACTTGCCACGTTTGTCGATGTTGAACCGGTGCGCCCATCGAAGCGAATCGTCTGACCCGGCCGGATCGTGTAAGGCGCTGGAATGTTGTTTCGTGCCGCGAGGGCCTTGTAGTCCCAGCCGTAGCGAAAAGCGATGGAGAACAGGGTGTCTTTTGGCCGAACGACGTATTGCCCCGTTGTCACTGCCGGGCGCTGCGCGGCGGCATTTCGGTCAACAACACGTGCGTCGCTGGATTTGTTGCTGGAGCAACCGACCAGCAAGGTGCTCAAGACAAGGCCAGTCACCAGGCGCTGAAAGCTCGTTTTACCCATACGCTGCGCAATGACTGTGAGACTCACCCGCCGCTCCCTCTGTGGTGGCTGAAAATGTGAAATACCGGATTCCGGCGCGAAATGTCGCAAGTATAACGGGCCGTGCAGGCTTTACCCTTAATGAAGCGAAATAGCTTGGCGCACACGTTTGCGGTCTGGCAAAACAACCCGTTTAACCATTCGATGCCGCTGTAAGACAGAGGCAATCGAAGAGAATTCAGCGGACTGAAACAAATGCTCAGGCCAGTGGCCCATTGAGCAGTGGAACGAAGCGCACATTGCCCAGAACACGCCGGGAAAACCCTTGCTCTTCACGGATGATCAACATCAATTGCTGGACTTCACCGGCGCCGACCGGAATCACCAGACGCCCGCCTGGCGCCAGCTGATCCAGCAATGCCTGTGGCACATCTGTCGCCACGGCGGTCACGATGATGCCGTTGTACGGAGCCAGTGCAGGCCAGCCTTCCCAGCCATCACCCCAGCGGAACACCACGTTGCGCAGGTTGAGTTCGACCAGGCGTTCCTTGGCCCGATCCTGCAAGACCTTGATGCGCTCGACCGAAAATACCCGCTCGACCAGTTGCGACAGCACCGCCGTTTGATAGCCCGAGCCGGTGCCGATCTCCATCACTTTGTCCAGCGGCCCTGCTTCCAGCAGCAACTCGCTCATGCGAGCCACCATATACGGCTGGGAGATGGTCTGGTTGTTCCCGATCGGCAACGCGGTGTCTTCGTAGGCACGGTGTGCCAGCGCCTCATCGACAAACAGGTGTCGCGGTGTACGGCGAATGACTTCCAGCACCTTGGCGTTGGAGATGCCTTCTTCATACAGGCGCTGAATGAGGCGTTCGCGGGTGCGTTGAGAAGTCATTCCGATGCCGCGACGCAGCATATCGTCTTGTTCACGCCCCATTAGCGCAGCCCCTCCAGCCAGCCATCGAGACTTGCGAAGGCATCGTTGAAGGTACGATCCAGTTGCAACGGAGTGATCGAAACATAACCTTGCATCACCGCATGAAAATCGGTGCCCGGGCCGCCGTCCTCGGCATCCCCCGCCGCCGCAATCCAGTATCCGGACTTGCCTCGTGGATCTACCACCTTCACCGGCGCAGCCGCGCGGGCGCGATGACCGAGACGGGTCAGTTGGATACCGCGGATGCGGTCAAGCGGCAGATTGGGAATGTTCACGTTCAGCACCGTACGCGGTGGCAAGTCGAGACCGGCGTGCGCCTCGACCAGCTTGCGTGCGAAATAGGCTGCTGTAGGAAGATTCTCGACCTGTCGAGAGACCAACGAAAAAGCAAACGAAGGACACTTCAGGAAACGCCCTTCAAGGGCTGCCGCCACCGTGCCGGAATACAAAACATCGTCCCCCAGGTTCGCGCCCAGGTTGATGCCGGAAACCACCATGTCCACTTCATGCTCCAGCAAGCCGTTAAGGCCCAGGTGCACGCAATCGGTGGGCGTGCCATTGATGCTGATAAAGCCATTGGCAAGGGTTTGCGGGTGCAACGGACGGTCGAGCGTCAGCGAACTGCTGGCGCCGCTTTTGTCCTGGTCCGGGGCGATAACCACGCATTCGGTGTAATCCGCCAGCGCAGCATAAAGCGCGGCAAGACCGGGTGCGGTTACCCCATCATCGTTCGAAATCAGAATACGCATGGGCTGTCCGTCTGCCCCACCGGCACCAGATCAACAAGCTCGCGCACTAATACAGTGGCAAAGCATCCGGCCGGCAGGACGAATTCCAGTTGCAGAATGTCAGGCTCGGGATAATGCCACGTCAACCCGCCAATGGGCAGCCGCAGGATGCGACGTTCGTGGCTCATTCCGGCGTTAATCAACCAATCGCGCAAATCTGCTTCGCGCGCGGCGATTGCCTGCTCCAGTTCATGGACTGCGCCCGCGGTCGGCGAGTCACCTTCGCCCCACTGCGGCCCGGTCGGGTGCAGATCAAGAATCGCCAGACGCGGGTCGCTGCACTCGGCCTCACCGGCTGGAAAGAAACTGCGGCTGTCAGTGAACGCGAGCAAATCACCGACCTGGGCACGTTGCCAGGTGCCATCGGCAACCCGCGCCGCCAGCACCTGGTTGAACAGAAAACTGCGGGCCGTGGAAAGCAGGCGCGAACGCACGTTGCGCTGCTCCGGCAGTGCCTTGCGTGCGGCCCAGGCGCGGGCGTCGACCACGTTGCCGCCGTCATGCCCGAAACGCTGGGTACCGAAGTAATTCGGAATGCCTTGTTTAACGATCTGCTGCAGGCGTTCGTCGATGGCGGCCTTGTCACCCGCGAATTGCGTCAGGCGCAAAGTGAACCCGTTGGCCGAGTGGGCACCGCGTTGCAGCTTGCGCTTGTGACGGCTGGTCTTGAGGATTTTCAGCGTGTCGTTTTCTGCGGCCGACAGATCCGGATCGGCCTTGCCCGGCAGTTGCACGCTGAACCACTGACGCGTCAACGCCTGACGGTCCTTGAGCCCGGCATAACTGACGGTACGCAAGGGGACGCCTGCCGCTTTGGCGATTCGCCGTGCCGCTTCTTCCGTGTTCAAGCCACGCTTTTCCACCCAGATCCACAGGTGCTCGCCGTCGCCACTGAGCGGAATATCCAGGACTTCATCGACCTGAAAATCTTCCGCGATGGCTTTCAGTACCGCGCAGCCCAGGGGCTCGCCGTATGCACGGGGGCCAAGCAATTGCAGTTCGTTCATGCGCGCAACAACAAGGCAACGGAATGCACGGCGATGCCTTCTTCGCGACCGACAAAGCCGAGCTTTTCGGTGGTGGTAGCTTTAACGTTCACTTGATCCAACTCAACTTGAAGATCCGCGGCAATCAGCGCGCGCATCGATTCGATATGCGGGGCCATTTTCGGCGCCTGGGCGACGATGGTGTTGTCGACGTTGCCGACCTTCCAGCCTTTGGCGTGGATCAGGGCAACGACATGACGCAACAGCACACGGCTGTCGGCGCCTTTGAATTGTGGATCGGTATCCGGAAAATGCTTGCCGATATCACCCAGCGCAGCAGCGCCGAGCAAGGCATCGCTCAAGGCGTGCAGCAGGACGTCACCGTCGGAATGAGCGAGCAGCCCGAAGCTGTGTGCGATACGCACGCCGCCCAGAGTAATGAAATCGCCTTCAGCGAAACGGTGCACATCATAGCCGTGGCCAATACGCATAAAAAAACGCCCCGATTTTTGTCAGGGCGTGATTCTACCTGCATTAGGCACCTAGAGCATGCGCGTGATGCCGCAAGTGGTCCTCGATGAAACTGGCGATGAAGAAATAGCTGTGGTCGTAGCCCGGTTGCAGGCGCAACGTCAGCGGATAACCGGCCAGTTTGCTGGCCTGTTGCAAGGCTTCCGGCTTGAGCTGGGTGGCAAGGAAGTCATCGCGATCGCCTTGATCGACCAGTAACGGCAACTTCTCGTCAGCCTCGGCGATCAACGCACAGGCATCCCATTCACGCCATTTCGAACGGTCTTCTCCCAGGTAACGAGAGAAAGCCTTATGCCCCCATGGGCAATCCATCGGATTGTTGATCGGCGAGAGCGCCGACACCGAGCGATAACGCCCCGGATTGCGCAGCGCACAGACCAATGCACCGTGACCGCCCATGGAATGTCCGCTGATGCCGCGCTTGTCCGATGCGGGGAAATGGGCTTCGACCAATGCCGGCAATTCCTGCACGACATAGTCATGCATCCGATAATGCCGCGACCAGGGTTCCTGAGTGGCATTCAAATAGAAACCGGCGCCGAGACCGAAGTCCCAGGCACCCTCCGGATCACCCGGCACATCAGGACCGCGCGGGCTGGTGTCCGGCGCGACGATGATCAGCCCCAGTTCGGCGGCCATGCGCAGGGCACCGGCCTTGTGCATGAAGTTCTCGTCGGTGCAGGTCAGGCCGGACAGCCAGTACAGCACCGGCAACGTGCCACCCTGCTCCGCTTGCGGCGGCAGGTACACGGCGAACACCATGTCGCAGCCGAGCACTTCGGACCGATGACGGTAGCGTTTGTGCCAGCCGCCGAAGCTTTTCTGGCAGGAGATGTTTTCCAGGCTCATGGCGGACCTCAGAAATGGATGACGGAGCGGATGCTTTTTCCTTCGTGCATCAGGTCAAACGCCTTGTTGATATCTTCCAGGCCCATGGTGTGGGTGATGAAAGTATCCAGCGGGATTTCGCCGGTCTCGGCCATTTCCACATAGCTTGGCAACTCGGTACGGCCGCGCACGCCACCGAACGCCGAACCGCGCCAGACGCGACCGGTGACCAGCTGGAACGGACGGGTCGAGATTTCCTGGCCGGCACCGGCAACGCCGATAATGACCGACTCGCCCCAACCCTTGTGGCAGCATTCCAGCGCCGCGCGCATCAGTTGCACATTACCGATGCACTCGAAGGAAAAGTCGACGCCGCCATCGGTCATGTCGACGATGACTTCCTGGATCGGGCGATCGAAGTCTTTCGGGTTCACACAATCGGTTGCACCCAGTTGCTTGGCGATCTCGAATTTGGCCGGGTTGATGTCGATGGCAATGATGCGCGCAGCCTTGGCTTTCACCGCGCCGATGACCGCGGACAAACCGATGCCGCCGAGGCCGAAAATGGCCACGGTGTCACCCGGTTTTACCTTGGCAGTGTTAAGCACCGCACCGATGCCGGTGGTGACACCGCAGCCCAGCAGGCAGACTTTTTCCAGCGGTGCTTCTTTGGCAATTTTGGCGACGGAGATTTCCGGCAACACGGTGTACTCGGAGAACGTCGAGGTCCCCATGTAGTGGAAAATCGGTTGGCCTTTGTAGGAAAAACGCGAAGTGCCGTCAGGCATCAGGCCTTTACCCTGGGTCGCACGAATCGCCTGACACAGGTTGGTCTTGCCCGACAGGCAGAATTTGCACTGGCGGCATTCCGGGGTGTACAGCGGGATTACATGATCACCGACCGCAACAGACGTCACGCCCTCGCCAATTGCCTCGACAATCGCCCCGCCTTCGTGACCGAGAATCGACGGGAAGATGCCTTCCGGGTCGGCGCCCGACAGGGTGTAGGCATCGGTATGGCAGACACCGGAAGCCACCACGCGCAACAACACTTCACCGGCCTTGGGCATGGCGACATCGACTTCAACGATCTCCAGAGGCTTCTTGGCCTCGAAGGCAACGGCGGCGCGCGACTTGATCATGGTGACTCTCCAGTGAATTAAAACGAGACCGTGAGTGTAATACAGCGCCACACAGTGAATAATCCGGACAAAAGCAAAACATTATTGCCATGCAGGGATAATCATCGATGTCCGACAATCGCTGGGAAGGCATTGACGAGTTCGTCGCCGTTGCCGAATGCAGCCAGTTCACCGCGGCGGCGGAGCGACTGGGGGTTTCTTCCTCCCATGTCAGTCGACAAATCGTACGCCTTGAAGAACGTTTGCAGACTCGTCTGCTCTACCGCAGTACCCGCCGGGTCACGCTGACCGAAGCCGGGCAAACCTTCCTGCAACATTGCCAGCGCTTGCAGGATGGCCGGGAAGAAGCGCTGCGTGCAGTCGGCGACTTGACCAGCGAACCCAAGGGCATGCTGCGCATGACCTGCGCCGTGGCCTACGGCGAGCGCTTCATCGTGCCGCTGGTGACCCGTTTCATGGGGCTGTATCCGCAACTGCGCATCGACATCGAACTGACCAATCGCCAACTCGACCTGGTGCACGAGGGCTTGGACCTGGCGATCCGCCTCGGCCGTTTGCAGGACTCGAGACTGGTCGCCACACGCCTCGCGCCGCGTCGGATGTTTCTCTGCGCATCCCCTTCCTACATAGAACGCTATGGTCGGCCACACAGTCTGTCGGAACTCAATCGGCACAATTGCCTGATCGGTAGCTCGGACGTCTGGCAGCTGGAACAGAACGGGCGGGAGTTTTCGCAACGGGTGCAGGGAAACTGGCGTTGCAACAGTGGGCAAGCGGTGCTGGACGCGGCGCTGCAAGGTGTCGGGCTGTGTCAGTTGCCGGATTATTACGTACTGGAGCATTTGAACAGCGGCGGGTTGATTTCACTGCTGGAGGCGCATCAACCACCGAATACCGCCGTGTGGGCGCTGTATCCGCAGCAGCGGCATCTGTCACCGAAGGTGCGCAAGTTGGTGGATTACTTGAAGGAGGGGTTGGCTGAAAGGCCGGAGTACAGGATTTAAGATCAAAAGATCGCAGCCTGCGGCAGCTCCTACAGGACCTCAGGTGATACGCAATCGATCTTTTAGCGGCGATTAGCCCAACGCTGTCTCAACCATTCAAGATCCTCAGGACGCGTCACCTTGAGGTTATCGGATCGCCCTTCGATCAGGCGTGGCGCCAAGCCGGCCCACTCCATCGCCGAGGCTTCATCGGTGACCACGGCATCTGCCACCAGGCTGTCAGCCAATGCCCGATGCAATGCGCCAAGGCGAAACATCTGCGGTGTGTAGGCCTGCCAGATCACACTACGATCAACGGTTTCTACCACACGACCGTGCTTGTCGACCCGTTTGAGGGTATCCCGCGCCGGAACCGCCAGCAGTCCACCGACAGGATCGTCAGCCAGCTCAGCCAGCAATTTGTCCAGATCGTCACGACTGAGGTTCGGCCGTGCGGCATCGTGGACCAGTACCCAATCCTCATCGTCGGCACCCTGCGCATGCAGATGCAACAACGCATTGAGCACCGAGCCGGACCGCTCGGAGCCGCCCTCGACCCGCGCAATACGTGTATCGCCGGCACACGCCAGGTTCGGCCAATAAGGATCATCAACAGCAAGACTGACCACCAGGCCTTTCAGGCAAGGATGATCAAGGAAACAGCCGAGGCTGTGTTCGAGAATTGTGCGCCCGCCCAGTTGCAAGTATTGCTTGGGACGGTCCGCGGCCATACGGGCACCGACGCCCGCGGCAGGAATCACGGCCCAGAAGGCCGGTAACGTCTGGTTCATTGCGCTAACTGGTAAAGTGTTTCACCGTCCTTGACCATGCCCAACTCGTGGCGAGCCCGTTCTTCGACGGTCTCCATGCCCTTCTTCAACTCGCTGACTTCAGCGTCCATCACCCGATTGCGTTCCAGCAAGATCTGGTTCTCAGCTTGCTGATCGGCAATCTGCTGAGTCAACTCGGCCACTTGCGCCAGACTGCCATTTCCCACCCACAGGCGGTACTGCAGGCCAGCCAGCAGCAGGAGCAAGACGAGGAACAACCAATTGGGACTGCGCATCGAATATCAGGTATCCAGTGAAAAAAAACAGCCACACCAAAACATGAAGCTACTGATAGCACGAAGCCTGGAAGAACCAGGCTTGTGCTCATAAGACATCAGATTAGTGGCAAAAACGTCGCTGTAGCGATTTTTCCGACACAATCCGGTGTCTTTTTTACCACGTACTGCTTAGCCGCGGAATTCGCTGCGGCCGTTGTACTTGGCTTTGCCGTTCAACTGCTCTTCGATACGCAGCAGTTGGTTGTACTTGGACACGCGGTCGGAACGGCACAGGGAGCCGGTCTTGATCTGGCCAGCCGCAGTACCCACAGCCAGGTCGGCAATGGTCGAATCTTCGGTTTCGCCGGAGCGGTGCGAGATCACGGCGGTGTAACCGGCAGCCTTGGCCATCTGGATGGCTTCCAGGGTTTCGGTCAGGGTGCCGATCTGGTTGAACTTGATCAGGATCGAGTTGGCGATCTTTTTATCGATGCCTTCTTTCAGAATCTTGGTGTTGGTCACGAACAGGTCGTCGCCTACCAGTTGGGTCTTCTCGCCGATCTTGTCGGTGAGGATTTTCCAGCCAGCCCAGTCGGACTCGTCCAGGCCATCTTCAATGGAGATGATCGGGTAACGCTCGGTCAGACCTTTCAGGTAATCGGCGAAACCTTCAGCGGTGAACACCTGACCTTCGCCGGACAGGTTGTACTTGCCGTCTTCGTAGAATTCGCTGGCGGCGCAGTCCAGTGCTAGGGTCACGTCGGTGCCCAGCTTGTAGCCAGCGTTGGCCACGGCTTCGGAGATCACTTTCAGTGCATCTTCGTTGGACGCCAGGTTCGGTGCGAAACCACCTTCGTCACCCACGGCAGTGCTCAGGCCACGGGCCTTCAACACAGCTTTGAGGTGATGGAAAATCTCGGTGCCCATGCGCAGACCTTCCGAGAAAGACTTGGCGCCAACCGGCTGAACCATGAATTCCTGGATGTCGACGTTGTTATCGGCGTGCTCGCCACCGTTGATGATGTTCATCATCGGAACCGGCATCGAGTAAACACCCGGGGTGCCGTTCAGGTTGGCGATGTGAGCGTACAGCGGCAGGTCCTGGTCCTGTGCTGCTGCCTTGGCCGCGGCCAGGGAAACGGCGAGGATCGCGTTGGCGCCCAGGGAACCTTTGTTTTCAGTACCGTCGAGCTTGATCATTGCCAGATCGAGCGCTTTCTGGTCGCTTGGGTCCATGCCTTTCAACAGGTCGCGGATCGGACCGTTGATGTTGGCGACGGCCTTCAGAACACCTTTGCCCAGGTAACGGCTCTTGTCGCCATCACGCAGCTCGAGCGCTTCACGCGAGCCAGTGGAAGCACCGGACGGCGCGCAGGCACTGCCGATGATGCCGTTGTCGAGAAGCACATCCGCTTCCACGGTGGGATTGCCCCGGGAGTCGAGAACTTCACGACCTTTGATGTCGACGATTTTAGCCATTGCTGTAAACACTCCAAAGTTGACGAAAAAGCTTTGTACCGCTCGATTTATAACTTGTAGGTCACATCTGCAGGAGCCGGCTTGCTGGCGATAGCACCCTCAGGGCACCCATCGCCAGCAAGCCGGCTCCTCCAACCGGATTCAAATGTTACGCGGTTTCTACCGTCGGAAAACTCTTCACCAGATCGTCCAGAGCTTTGAGCTGGGCCAGGAATGGCTCGAGCTTGTCCAGACGCAAGGCGCAAGGGCCATCGCACTTGGCATTGTCCGGATCCGGGTGAGCTTCGAGGAACAAGCCCGCCAAGGACTGGCTCATGCCAGCTTTTGCCAGGTCGAGGACCTGGGCGCGACGACCGCCCGCGGAATCGGAGCGACCGCCTGGCATTTGCAGCGCATGGGTCACGTCGAAGAACACCGGGTATTCGAACTGCTTCATGATGCCGAAGCCGAGCATGTCCACAACCAGGTTGTTGTAGCCGAAGCTCGAACCGCGCTCGCAGAGGATCAACTGATCGTTACCCGCTTCCACGCATTTGTTCAGGATGTGTTTCATTTCCTGAGGCGCGAGGAACTGGGCTTTCTTGATGTTGATCACCGCGCCGGTCTTGGCCATCGCGACCACGAGGTCGGTCTGGCGCGACAGGAAGGCCGGCAACTGGATGATGTCGCAGACTTCAGCAACGACCACGGCCTGATCCGGCTCGTGGACGTCGGTGATGATCGGCACGCCGAAGGCTTGCTTGATGTCCTGGAAAATCCGCATGCCTTCTTCCAGGCCCGGGCCACGGTAAGAGGTCACGGAGGAGCGGTTGGCCTTGTCGAAGCTGGCCTTGAACACATAAGGGATACCGAGTTTCTCGGTAACCTTGACGTACTCTTCGCAGACCTGCATCGCCATGTCACGGCTTTCCAGCACGTTCATGCCACCAAACAGCACCATTGGCTTGTCGTTGGCAATCTCGATATCGCCGACGCGGATAATCTTCTGGGCCATCAGGTTTTATGCCTTCTTCTGGTGTTGAGCCAAAGCCGCTTTAACAAAACCGCTGAACAACGGGTGACCGTCGCGAGGCGTCGAGGTGAACTCCGGGTGGAACTGGCAAGCCACGAACCATGGATGATCCGGCGCTTCAACCACTTCAACCAGCGCGCCATCACCGGAACGACCGGAGATCTTCAGGCCGGCTTCCATGATTTGCGGCAGCAGGTTGTTGTTCACTTCATAGCGATGACGGTGACGCTCGACGATCACGTCCTTGCCGTAGCAGCCATGAACCAGGGAACCCGGCTCCAGCAGGCAATCCTGCGCGCCGAGGCGCATGGTGCCGCCCAGGTCGGAGGTTTCGGTACGGGTTTCGACGGCGCCGGTGGCATCTTCCCACTCGGTGATCAGACCCACGACCGGGTGACCGCTTGCACGATCGAACTCGGTGGAGTTGGCGTCTTTCCAGCCCAGCACGTTACGAGCGAACTCGATCACGGCCACTTGCATGCCCAGGCAGATGCCCAGGTATGGAACCTTGTTTTCACGAGCGAATTGAACGGCAGTGATCTTGCCTTCCACGCCGCGCAGACCGAAACCACCAGGAACCAGAATCGCGTCCACACCTTCCAGCAGCGCGGTGCCCTGGTTTTCGATGTCTTCGGAATCGATGTAGCGCAGGTTGACCTTGGTGCGGTTGCTGATGCCGGCGTGACTCATCGCTTCGATCAGCGACTTGTAGGCGTCCAGCAGTTCCATGTACTTGCCGACCATGGCGATGGTGACTTCGTGCTCAGGGTTGAGCTTGGCGTCGACAACGGCTTCCCACTCGGACAGGTCGGCACCGCCGCACTGCAAGCCGAAGCGCTCGACCACAAAATCGTCCAGACCCTGGGAGTGCAGGATGCCCGGGATCTTGTAGATGGTGTCGGCGTCTTCCAGCGCGATCACCGCACGTTCTTCAACGTTGGTGAACTGGGCGATCTTGCGACGCGAGGAAATATCGATCGGGTGATCGGAGCGGCACACCAGCACGTCAGGTTGCAGACCGATGGAACGCAGTTCCTTCACCGAATGCTGGGTTGGCTTGGTTTTGGTTTCACCGGCAGTGGCGATGTACGGCACCAGCGTCAGGTGCATCAGCATCGCGCGCTTGGCGCCGACTTCGAAACGCAGCTGGCGGATGGCCTCGAGGAACGGTTGCGATTCGATGTCACCCACGGTGCCACCGATTTCGACCATCGCCACGTCGGCATCGCCTGCACCCTTGATGATGCGGCGCTTGATTTCGTCGGTGATATGCGGGATCACCTGGATGGTTGCACCCAGGTAGTCACCACGGCGCTCTTTGCGCAGCACGTGCTCGTAGACACGCCCCGTGGTGAAGTTGTTGTTCTGGGTCATGGTCGTGCGGATGAACCGCTCGTAGTGGCCCAGGTCCAGGTCGGTCTCGGCGCCGTCATGGGTGACGAACACCTCACCGTGCTGGAACGGGCTCATGGTGCCCGGGTCGACGTTGATGTACGGGTCCAGCTTCAGCATGGTGACCTTAAGTCCCCGCGCCTCCAGGATGGCCGCCAATGATGCCGATGCAATGCCTTTCCCCAAAGAAGAAACAACACCGCCCGTGACGAATATGTAGCGCGTCATGAAAAACCCTAGAAGTCTGCGTTAAAGCGGTCCGAGCCGCCGGGGGAAGCGAAGGAAGGCCGAAGCCCCCGATCACCTGCATTAATCACAGTGCACCTTTCAAAAAAACCGCCGCGTTGGGACAGACCGGGAGATGAAACACCGGTACGTTGCTCGCTACACATTTTTTGGAATCGCCCAGCAAAGACTGCTTGGTAATCGGCAACTCCTGCAATTCAGGCGAATCCACAGAAGTTGTATCAAGAAGGGAGCGTAGTCTACCGGAAAGCCCCTTTCAGCTCAAACCTTGATCTTCGATCGATGGCCGCCAATGCAAATGCCAGCCGCCGATCTCATCGCCGTCCAGCCCCCGAAGGTTCGCCACCGCCAGCAATTGCCCGTCTTTGTAGAGCAGCGGCAATCTGCCGCGCACGAATGACGGTACCCCGCGCTCATTAAGCAAACGCTTCAGGTCCCGATGGCCACGCCCCGGCAACGTCATCACCTCTCCCCCTTCACGATAGCGGATCTGCAACGGGCCATCGGGGATTTGTCCATTGAAGGTGAGCACACCGTTGTCCGCCAGAACCAGCGGCGCAGCAGGATTCAACCAGGCTCCAGCGGCAGGCACGGCGCGCAGCCAGCAACCGGACAGCCACCAGATGCGCCCGCCCGCCCGATGCAATTCTCCATCAGCCAACCGCCACACCGGGGAGGCATCACTGGTGGCATCACGTAAATTCGCCCAACCCGACCAATGGTCAGTGTCCGGCAGGCGAGTCAGCGGTTCGAGCCAGTGACTCAAGGCATTTCGCTGCCGGGCAGCGGAGAGTGCCGCGAGGGGAGCCAATGCCAGCGAGGGCAATCGCAACCAATCGAAGTCACTCGCCGAACCGGAGCAAGCCAGATCGATTTGCGCCAACTCATCGAGCAGTTCCTGCGCTTCACGCAGATGCGCAGCACTGCGGGCCATGGTCATCACCGCTTGGGGCCAACGCGCAGTCAGTAGCGGAAACACCTGATGACGCAGATAGTTGCGCGAGTGTTGTCGATCCTGATTCGAAGGATCTTCGATCCAGCTCAAACCCTGCTCGGTGGCGTAGGCCTCCAGTTCGGCCCGGGTGATGTCGAGTAATGGCCTTGAAAGGTATCCCTGCCCCAACACACGCTGATGCGGCATCCCCGACATCCCGCGCACGCCGGCACCCCGCAACAGTCGAAACAACAGGGTTTCTGCCTGATCGTCACGGTGCTGGGCAGTCAACAGCACTTCGTTGCACTGAAGGGCTTCTGTGAAGGCCTGATAACGCGCCTCCCGGGCCGCCCGCTCAAGACTGGCGCCCGACTGGACCTGCACCCGCACGACTTGCAGCGGCACACCCAACGCCGCACACACCGAATGGCAATGTTCAGGCCACGCATCCGCAGCGGCTTGAAGGCCGTGATGGACATGGATGGCGTTGAGCGCCGGCAGGGATTCGGTTTTGCAGAGTGTTGCCAGAAGGTGCAGCAGGACGGTGGAGTCGAGGCCACCGGAGAGGGCGATGTGCCAGGCTGTGGCGTTGCGCCAAGGCTCAAGATTCAACAAAAGCCGGGAACACAGATCACTCTTCGAAGGAGTCATAGAGATTGATCGTCCCTCATAAACCACTGCAGGCGCTGCCGCAGACTGCGGCAGCGCCTACAAGGGTATTGCGTTCAGTCGACTTACAGACCGTAGCTCATCAGTCGATCGTAACGGCGCTTGAGCAACGCTTCGTTGTCGAACTTCTTCAGCATCTTCAGTTGCGAGCTCAGCTCGGCACGGATCGACGCTGCGGCTGCGGCCGGATCACGGTGCGCGCCACCCAGTGGCTCGCCGATCACTTTATCCACAATACCCAGGCCTTTGAGGCGCTCGGCGGTGATGCCCATGGCTTCAGCGGCATCCGGCGCTTTCTCGGCGGTTTTCCACAGAATCGAAGCGCAACCTTCCGGCGAAATCACCGCGTAGGTCGAGTACTCCAGCATGTTCAGCTGATCGCAAACGCCAATGGCCAACGCACCACCGGAACCACCCTCACCGATCACGGTGGCGATGATTGGGGTTTTCAGGCGGGCCATGACACGCAGGTTCCAGGCAATCGCTTCGCTTTGGTTACGCTCTTCAGCGTCGATGCCAGGGTAGGCGCCCGGGGTATCGATGAAGGTCAGGATCGGCATCTTGAAGCGTTCGGCCATTTCCATCAGGCGGCACGCCTTGCGGTAGCCTTCCGGACGAGGCATGCCGAAGTTGCGGCGAACTTTTTCGCGCACTTCACGGCCTTTCTGGTGACCGATGATCATCACCGGCTGGTTGTCCAGGCGGGCAATACCGCCGACGATGGCAGCGTCGTCGGAGAAGTGACGGTCACCGTGCAATTCATCGAACTCGGTGAAGATGTGTTCGATGTAGTCCAGGGTGTACGGACGCTTCGGGTGGCGCGCCAGACGTGCGATCTGCCAGCTGGTCAGCTTGCCGAAAATGTCTTCGGTCAGCGTCTTGCTCTTGTCCTGCAGGCGGGAGATCTCATCGCCGATATTCAGCGAATTGTCATTACCGACCAAGCGCAACTCTTCGATCTTGGCTTGCAGGTCGGCGATCGGCTGTTCGAAATCTAGAAAATTCGGGTTCATAGGCGTCCGTCTTGGGTCGAGTCCCAAGTGATCTTGGGCCGGCCGGTTGTCTATTCGCGCCCTACCTTAAGGGAGAGGCGCGTTGAGGTCGAGATTAAAAATTCTGGTCATGCTCAGGATGCGTGATGGCACCCTGACCGTTAACGGTATTGGAGGAAGACGTTGTCTCGCCCGAACTGGTCACGCAAGGCTTGAATCAACGCATCCGCCGGATCGATTCTCCAGCCTTCGCCGAACTGCAGCATGGCCTTCGCATCGGGGCTGGTGTAGTCCATGGTGATCGGACAGGCACCGCGATGACGCTTCAACAAATCACCCAGCCAGCGAAGCTGATCGCCCTTGAGGTCCTTGGCGTGCAGCTTCAAACGCAGACTCTCGGCCAGGTTGGTGCGCGCATCCTCCATGCTCATCACTCGCTTGACTCGAAGGCGCAGCCCACCGGAGAAGTCGTCATTACTGACCTCGCCTTCGACCACCACCATCGCATCGGTCTGCAAGAGTGACTGCGCGGAGTGGAACGCATCGGCAAACAGCGACGCCTCGATCCGGCCAGAGCGGTCGTCAAGGGTGATGAACCCCATCTTGTCGCCTTTTTTATTCTTCATGACCCGCAGGGCGATGATCATGCCCGCAACGGTCTGCGTATCGCGGGCCGGTTTCAGGTCGATGATGCGCTGACGGGCGAAACGGCGGATTTCGCCTTCATATTCGTCGATCGGGTGACCGGTCAGATACAGGCCAAGCGTGTCTTTCTCGCCCTTGAGCCGTTCCTTGAGCGTCAGCTCCTTGGCTTTGCGATGGTTGCCGTAGACATCGGCGTCTTCCTCAACGAACAGGCCACCAAACAGGTCGGCGTGGCCGCTGTCGTGGGTGCGGGCGGTTTGTTCGGCGGCCTTGATCGCTTCTTCCATCGCGGTCAGCAGGACGGCGCGGTTGCGGTCGATGTTGGCCTGATAGGCTTTTTGTTCATCGTGGAAGTAAGGGCCGAGACGGTCCAGCGCGCCGCTGCGGATCAAGCCGTCGAGGGTCCGCTTGTTGATGCGCTTGAGGTCGACCCGGGCGCAGAAGTCGAACAGATCCTTGAACGGACCGTCCTGACGCGCCTCGGTGATCGCCTCGACCGGCCCCTCGCCGACGCCCTTGATGGCACCCAGACCGTAAATGATCCGGCCTTCGTCGTTCACCGTGAACTTGAACTCCGAGGTGTTCACATCCGGCGCGTCGAGGCGCAGCTTCATGGTGCGAATTTCTTCGATCAAGGTCACGACCTTGTCGGTGTTGTGCATGTCCGCCGACAGTACCGCAGCCATGAATGGCGCCGGGTAATGGGTTTTCAACCAGGCGGTCTGGTAGGAAACCAGACCGTATGCGGCGGAGTGAGACTTGTTAAAGCCGTAACCGGCGAATTTTTCTACCAGGTCGAAAATGTTACCGGCAAGGTCGGCGTCGATATTGTTGGTCTTGCAACCGTCAATGAAACCGCCGCGTTGCTTGGCCATTTCTTCGGGTTTTTTCTTACCCATGGCTCGACGCAACATGTCCGCGCCGCCGAGGGTGTAACCGGCCATCACCTGGGCAATCTGCATCACCTGTTCCTGATACAGGATGATGCCGTAAGTCGGCGCCAATACAGGTTTCAAGCCTTCGTACTGGTAGTCCGAGTGCGGGTACGCCAATTCGGCGCGACCATGCTTACGGTTGATAAAGTCGTCAACCATGCCGGACTGCAGCGGGCCCGGGCGGAACAGAGCTACCAGTGCGATCAAGTCTTCCAGGCAGTCGGGCTTGAGCTTTTTGATCAGCTCTTTCATGCCGCGCGATTCAAGCTGGAACACCGCCGTGGTTTCAGCTTTTTGCAGCAACGTGTACGTCGGTTTGTCGTCGAGCGGGATGAACGCGATGTCCAGCGGTGGCTCGTCGACCTTGGCGCGGTCGCGATTGATGGTCTTCAGCGCCCAGTCGATCACCGTCAACGTCCGCAGACCGAGGAAGTCGAACTTCACTAGACCGGCCGCTTCAACGTCATCCTTGTCGAACTGGGTTACCAGACCGTCACCGGCTTCGTCGCAATAAATCGGCGAGAAGTCGGTCAATTTGGTCGGCGCGATGACCACACCACCGGCGTGCTTGCCGACGTTACGCACAACACCTTCGAGCTTGCGGGCCATCTCCCAGATTTCCGCAGCCTCTTCATCGACCTTGATGAAGTCGCGCAGGATCTCTTCCTGCTCGTAGGCTTTTTCCAGGGTCATGCCGACTTCGAACGGAATCATCTTCGACAGACGATCCGCCAGGCCATAAGACTTGCCCTGCACCCGCGCCACGTCACGCACCACGGCTTTTGCCGCCATGGAACCGAAGGTGATGATCTGGCTTACCGCGTTGCGGCCATACTTCTCGGCCACGTAGTCGATCACCCGGTCACGACCATCCATGCAGAAGTCGACGTCGAAGTCGGGCATCGATACCCGTTCCGGGTTGAGGAAACGTTCGAACAGCAGGTCATATTCCAGCGGGTCGAGGTCGGTGATCTTCTGTACGTAGGCCACCAGCGATCCGGCACCCGACCCCCGGCCAGGACCAACCGGCACGCCGTTGCTCTTGGCCCACTGGATGAAGTCCATCACGATCAGGAAGTAACCCGGGAAGCCCATCTGGATGATGATATCCAGTTCGAAATTCAGCCGGTCGACATAGACCTGACGCTTGGCTTCGTAGTCTTCGGTGGTGTCCTTGGGCAGCAGAACGCTAAGCCGCTCCTCCAGACCATCAAAGGACACCTTGCGGAAATACTCGTCGATGGTCATGCCATCGGGGATCGGGAAGTTGGGCAGGAAGTGCGTACCCAGCTTCACTTCGATATTGCAGCGCTTGGCGATCTCGACGGTGTTTTCCAGCGCTTCGGGAATATCGCTGAACAGCTCAGCCATTTCATCGGCGCTTTTGAGGTACTGCTGATCGCTGTAGTTCTTCGAGCGTCGCGGATCGTCGAGGGCGCGGCCCTCACCGATGCACACGCGGGTTTCGTGGGCGGCGAAGTCTTCCTGCTTGATGAAGCGCACATCGTTGGTGGCCACGAGCGGCGCACCGAGCTTCTCGGCCAGGGCCACGGCGCCGTGCAGTTGCTCTTCATCGTTAGGGCGGTTGGTGCGCTGGATTTCCAGATAAAAACGATCCGGGAACACGGCCATCCACTCGCGAGCCAGGGTTTCGGCTTCGTCCGGATTGCCGCTGAGCATGGCCTGGCCGATTTCGCCCTCTTTGGCCGCCGACAGCATGATCAAGCCTGCGCTGGCTTCGGCCACCCACTCGCGCTCGATGATGACCGCGCCATTGCGCTGACCGTCGATAAAGCCGCGGGAAATCAGTTCGGTGAGGTTGCGATAGCCTTCGGCGTTCATCACCAGCAGGCTGATCCGGCTCAGTGCGTTGTCCGGATCCTTGTTCGACAGCCACAGGTCGGCGCCGCAGATCGGCTTGATCCCGGCACCCATGGCGTTTTTATAGAATTTGACCAGGGAACACATGTTGTTCTGATCGGTGACCGCTACGGCAGGCATGTTCATGCCGACCAGGGTCTTGACCAGCGGTTTGATCCGCACCAGACCGTCGACCAGGGAGTATTCAGTGTGCAGGCGTAGATGAACGAATGAAGCCGGCATAGTGATCCTGTCTGTGAACGTGAAGACAACAAGGCCCGGATTGTACCGGGCCTTGGTAGAAAAAATCAGCCTTGCAACTAACTCTCGATGAGACCTTCTCGCGCTTCATACGCCAGCCGCACCGGGGCAAACGAACGCCGGTGAATCGGGGTTGGGCCGAGACGGGCGAGCGCTTCCAGATGAACGGGTGTCGGATAGCCTTTGTGACCGCCAATGCCGTAACCCGGGTAGATCAATTCGAACGCGGCCATTTCCCGGTCTCGACTGACCTTGGCCAGAATCGATGCGGCGGCGATGGCTGGAACCTTGCTATCACCCTTGACCACGGCCTCGGAGCGCATCGGCAGTTTCGGGCAACGGTTGCCGTCAATCATCGCCAGCTTCGGCTGAATGTGCAGACCGGCGATCGCGCGCTGCATGGCCAGCATGGTGGCGTGCAGGATATTCAGCTCGTCGATTTCTTCGACTTCGGCACGGGCGATACACCAGCTCAGGGCTTTTTCGCAGATTTCGTCGTAGAGCTTTTCGCGACGGGCTTCGGTGAGTTTTTTCGAGTCGTTCAAGCCAAGAATCGGACGGTTCGGATCAAGAATCACCGCCGCCGTGACCACGGCGCCACAGAGTGGGCCCCGCCCCACTTCATCAACACCGGCAACCAACTCTTCGACTTCGGCGACCAAGGTGAAATCCAGCCCCATCTGCATGCTTGTTTTACTCATTGTACTTGGCCGATCAAGTTCAGCACTGCGTCCGCAGCCTGGTTGGAGGCATCCCGACGCAAGGTCCGGTGAATTTCATCAAAGCCGCGGGTCTGCTCTTCACCACCATCAATCAGGGGCGACAGGGTCTGGGCCAACGCTTCGACCGTCGCATCATCCTGTAGCAACTCAGGCACCAGCAGGCGCTGGGCCAACAGGTTCGGCAAGGAGACGTAGGGGCTTTTCACCATGCGCTTGAGAATCCAGAACGTCAGTGGCGCCAGACGGTAGGCAACCACCATCGGCCGCTTGTACAGCAATGCCTCAAGCGTTGCGGTTCCGGAGGCAATCAGCACGGCATCGCAAGCGGCCAGGGCCAGATGGGACTTGCCATCGAGCAAGGTCAGCGGCAGATCACGGCCGGCCAACAACTCTTCAAGCTGCGCCCGCCGCTGAGGGCTGGCGCAAGGCATGACGAACCGCACACCGGGGCGCATGGCTCGCAAGCGCTGGGCAGTATCGAGAAACAATGCGCCGAGTCGACTGACTTCGCCGCCACGACTGCCCGGCATTAGCGCCACCAACGGTCCGTCGGGCAAGCCCAGTTCTGCCCGTGCAGCGCAGCGATCAGCTTCGAGCGGTATCGTATCGGCCAACGAGTGCCCGACGAACCGTACCGGCACGCCTTTCTCTTCGTAGAATTTCGCTTCGAACGGCAGCAGCGTCAGCATCAAGTCGCAACCCTCGCGAATCTTCAGCACCCGCTTCTGCCGCCAGGCCCATACCGACGGGCTGACGTAATGCACGGTTTTGATTCCGGCCTGACGCAGCTTGAGTTCGATATTGAGGTTGAAGTCCGGCGCGTCGATACCGATGAACACATCGGGTTTCGCGGCGATCAGGTCGGCGACCAGCTTCTTGCGCCGCGCGAGCAGTTCGCGCAACCGGCCCAGCACTTCCACCAGGCCCATGACGGACAGACGCTCCATCGGAAAATAAGACGTCAGGCCCTCGGCCTGCATCAACGGACCACCGACACCGATGAATTCGACAGCCGGGTGGCGAGCCTTGAGCGCGCGCATGAGACCCGCGCCAAGGATGTCGCCGGAAGCCTCGCCCGCTACCAGCGCTATACGCAGACTGGCCATGATTAGCGGGTGATGCCGCGGGTCGAAGACAGGATGGAGTCGCGGAATACGGCCACTTCCGGAAACTGCGCAGAAGGTTCGACCAGTTCGTTGAGCGCCTGCTCGACGGTCAGACCCTGGCGGTAAACCACCTTGTAGGCTCGACGCAACGCATGGATGGCGTCCTCACTGAAACCACGACGACGCATGCCTTCGAAGTTCATGCTGCGGGCTTCGGCAGGGTTTCCGAACACCGTGACATACGCAGGGACGTCCTTGCCAATGGCCGTGCCCATGCCGGAAAAGCTGTGGGCGCCAATGTTGCAGTACTGGTGAACCAGGGTGAAACCGGACAGGATCGCCCAGTCTTCCACGTGCACATGGCCAGCCAGCGCAGTGTTGTTGACCAGAATGCAATGGTTGCCAATGACGCTGTCGTGACCGATATGGGCATAGGCCATGATCAGGTTGTGATCGCCAAGGGTAGTTTCCGAGCGATCCTGAACGGTGCCACGGTGGATGGTCACGCCTTCGCGGATGACGTTGTGATCACCAATGACCAGGCGGGTTTCTTCGCCTTTGTATTTCAAGTCAGGTGTGTCTTCGCCCACCGAGGAAAACTGGTAGATGCGATTATGCTTACCGATTCGGGTCGGGCCTTTGAGGATCACGTGCGGCCCGATGACTGTACCCTCGCCGATTTCCACACCTGCGCCGATGATCGACCAAGGGCCGACCTCGACGCCGTCGGCCAGAACGGCCGTCGGATCGATGATTGCGCGAGAGTCAATCAAACTCATAGCTTGCGTTCCGCACAGATGATTTCAGCCGAGCAGACCGGTTTGCCATCGACCGAAGCCTGGCATTCGAACTTCCAGATCTGGCGCTTGCAGCTCAGGAACTTGGCTTCGAGAATCAACTGATCACCCGGCAGTACCGGCTGACGGAAGCGCAGCTTGTCGGAGCCTACGAAGTAGTAGAGCGTGCCATCGGCCGGCTTTACGTCGAGCATTTTGAATCCAAGGATCCCGGCAGCCTGAGCCATCGCCTCGATGATCAACACGCCCGGCATGATTGGATGCGCAGGGAAGTGACCATTGAAGAATGGTTCGTTGATGCTGACATTCTTGTAGGCGCGAATGCGCTTGCCTTCCACATCCAGATCCACGACCCGGTCCACCAGCAGGAACGGGTAACGGTGAGGCAGGTATTCGCGAATCTCGTTGATGTCCATCATTTCGGGGGGAAGCCTATGTAAAGATTGGGAGCGCGCGACTGATGCGCACTCCTCTAGCAAATCAAGGGAGGCAGTCTAGCGGCTGTGCACACTTGATATGGAAATGGTATCAGCCATCTGATGAAGCATTACCGTCAGGGGTCACTTCCCCTACTTGCTTTTCCAGCTGTCGCAGACGTCGCGCGATATCATCGAGCTGACGAAGGCGGGCCGCGCTTTTGCGCCACTCGGCTGCCGGCTGCATGGCCGTACCGGATGAGTAAGCGCCCGCCTCGGTAATCGAATGGGTCACCATGGTCATGCCGGTGATGAAAACGTTGTCGCAAACTTCGATGTGCCCTACCAGCCCGACACCACCGGCCAGCATGCAGTGCTTGCCGATTTTGGTACTGCCGGAGATGCCCACGCACGCCGCCATGGCAGTGTGGTCACCCACCTGAACGTTGTGGGCAATCTGGATCTGGTTGTCGAGCTTCACGCCATTGCCAATGATGGTATCGGCCAATGCACCGCGGTCAATGGCGGTGTTCACGCCAATTTCCACATCATCGCCAATCAATACACCACCGATCTGGGCGATTTTCTGCCAGATACCTTTCTCGTTGGCAAAACCGAAACCTTCGCCACCGAGTACTGCACCCGACTGAATCACCACACGCTTGCCGACACGAACGTCGTGATACAGCGTGACACGCGGCGCAAGCCAACCACCTTCACCGATTTCACTCCGCGCGCCGATAAAGCAGTGCGCGCCTACAGTGACACCGGCTGCAATACGCGCCGAACCTTCAATGACCGCAAAGGCCCCGACGCTCGCCGTTGGGTCAACCACCGCATCCGCCGCAATCACCGCTGACGGGTGAATACCCGCAGCTGCCTTGGGCTTGGGATCGAACAGATGAGAAACACGGGCGTAGGCTGCGTACGGATCAGGCACCACCAGCGCATTACCGGCAAATCCTTCGGCATCAGCGGCTTTCAGCAACAAAGCTGCAGCCTGACTGCCTGCCAGGTATTTACGGTACTGGGGGTTTGCAAGAAAGCTCAACTGAGCTGGGCCAGCCTCCTGCAAGGTGGCTAGCCCAGTGATTTCTTTCTCCGGGTCACCACGCAATGTGGCGCCGAGGAACTCGGCCAACTGGCCGAGTTTAATAGTCGCGGTCATGGATTACTTCAGCTGATTCATGCGCTCGATAACCTGGCGCGTGATGTCGTATTGAGGCTTGACATCAATTACTGCGCCACGCTCGAAGACCAGGTCAAAAGCACCTTTCTTGATGACTTCTTCCACAGCGCTGTCCAGTTTCGGCTTGAGCTGCTTCAGCATTTCACGGTCGGCAACGGCTTTTGCTTCGTTCAATTCTTTGGACTGGAACTGGAAGTCACGGGCCTTTTGCTTGAACTCAAGCTCCAGACGCTCGCGCTCGCCTTGCTGCATTTTGTCACCGCCAGCCATCAGACGATCCTGAATACCCTTGGCGCTGCTTTCCAGCGTCTTGAGTTTGGTCAGTTGAGGACCGAACTTCTTCTCGGCATCCACGGCGTACTTCTTGGCTGCGTCGGACTCCAGCAACGCCATCTGATAGTTCAGAACGGCGATTTTCATGTCGGCAAATGCCGGACCTGCTACCAGTACGGAAGCGAGGAGAACCAATTGAGTCAACTTACGCACGATGCACTCCTACAAAATCCATTGTCGTTATCTTGGGTCAGACGCTTAGAACGTCTGGCCGAGGGAGAATTGGAACACTTGAGTTTCAGCGTCATCCGGTTCCTTGACTGGCATTGCCAGGGCGAAACTCAGAGGACCCAGTGCGGTGACCCAGGTCACACCCACACCGACGGAACTGGCCATATTACTCAGGCTGATGTCATTGCATTGGGTGTTGGACTTCGTGCCATCCGCTCTGACGGTATCCGAGCAAGATGAATCGAATACGTTACCCACATCCCAGAACAGCGAGGTACGCAGCGAACGCTGATCCTTGATGAACGGCAGCGGGAACAGAACCTCCACACCCCCCTGGATCAGGACATTACCGCCGAACGGCAGCGGATCCTGGTCCGGGTCGAGCTGCGTGCCAGGGTTCTTGCCGGTACTTGGCGTACTGCGCGGCCCCAGGGTGCTGTCCTTGAAGCCACGTACCGAGTTGAAACCACCAGCATAGTAGTTTTCGTAGAATGGCAAGCCATCGGTCGAACCGTAACCGTCGCCATACCCCAGCTCAGTGTGCAGGCGCATGGTGTAGTTCTCGCTCAATGGCTGGAACAACTGGCCACGGTAATCGAGCTTGAAGAATGACAGGTCGCTGCCTGGTGTAGTCGTTTCCAGCACCAGGCTTTGGGAGTGACCGCGCGTTGCGAGCACGCCCTTGTTCAGGGTGGACTCGGACCAACCGGCCGAGGCCTTGAAGTTCAGGTACTTGTCGCCTTCCTGCTCAACGAAGTCGAAGATCTCGTCAACGGTGTACACACCCGTCTTGATCTCGTCCTGCTGCGCGGTCAGACCGAAGGTCAGACGCGAAGTCTCGCTGATCGGGTAACCAACGCTCACACCCGCGCCCAAGCTGTCTACGGAGTAGCTCGCTACGTCGACATCGAGGTCGTCATAGTCGGTGGTGCGGTAGAACACGTTGTAACCCAGGCTCACGCCATCAGCGGTCCAGTAGGGGTCGACATAACCGAAGTTATAGCGGCTCTGGTATTCGCTTTTGGTCAAGCCGACGCTGACCTTGTTACCGGTACCCAGGAAGTTGTTCTGAGTGATCGAACCACCCAGGATCAAACCGGCGCTCTGGGCAAAACCGACGCTCGCGGTGATCGAACCGGAAGCCTGCTCTTCAACGCTGTAGTTAACGTCAACCTGGTCATCGACACCCGGTACGGCCGGGGTTTCGACGTTGACTTCCTTGAAGAAGCCCAGACGCTCCAGACGGGTCTTGGACTGGTCGATCAGGTAGGTCGAAGCCCAGCCGCCTTCCATTTGACGCATTTCACGACGCAGCACTTCGTCTTCGGACTTGGTGTTGCCACGGAAGTTGATGCGATTCACATAAGCACGCTTGCCAGGATCGACTGCAAACGTGATGTCTACCGTATGGTCGTCATCGTGCGGTTGAGGTACACCGTTGACGTTGGCGAAGGTATAGCCTTCGTTACCCAGTCGACGAGTGATCAGCTCGGAGGTCGTGGTCATCAGCTTGCGCGAGAACACCTGACCCTTTTGCACCAGCAGCAAGGACTTGACCTGGTCTTCAGGGACTTTCAGGTCGCCACTCAGCTTCACGTCACGAACGGTGTATTTCTCGCCTTCGTTGACGTTGACGGTGATGTAGACGTGTTTCTTGTCCGGCGTGATGGACACCTGGGTCGAAGCGATATCCATGTTGATATAGCCACGGTCCAGGTAGTAGGAACGCAGACGCTCCAGGTCACCGGACAGCTTTTCACGTGCGTACTTGTCATCGTTCTTGAAGAACGACAACCAGTTGGTGGTCTTGAGTTCGAACAGGTCGATCAGGTCTTCGTCGGGGAAGACGGTGTTGCCCACCACGTTGATGTGCTGGATCGCGGCAACGGTACCTTCGTTGATATTGACCTTCAGCGCGACGCGGTTGCGCGGCTGCGGTACCACTTCGGTATCGACGGTAGCCGAGTAGCGGCCCTGAGCGACGTACTGACGTTGCAGTTCGTTACGCACACCTTCAAGCGTCGCGCGCTGGAAGATCTCGCCTTCGGCCAGACCGGATTGTTTGAGGCCTTTCATCAGGTCTTCGGTAGAGATCGCCTTGTTACCTTCGATCTCGATACTGGCGACCGACGGGCGCTCGACTACCGTGATGACAAGGACATTGCCGTCACGGCCCAGCTGGATATCTTGAAAGAAACCGGTTTTGAACAACGCACGAGTGGATTCCACCAGGCGACGATCATCCGCCTGTTCACCGACGTTCAACGGCAAAGCACCAAAGACACTACCCGCGGAGACCCGCTGGAGGCCATTGACGCGAATATCAGAGATAGTGAAGGACTCGGCGTGAACTTCGGCGATCATCAATACGGTGAGAACCGCAGTTAGCAGCAGACGTTTCATGAAGTCCTTTCTTATTCCAACTGGCAATAAACAAACTGCCGCAAAATGCGGCAGATTCGCAATTCAGCGAAGCGTTACAGTCGACCCAGATCATTGACCAGAGCAAGCAACATCACCCCGATCACCAAACTGATACCGATCTGTATCCCCCAACCCTGCACCCGATCTGACAAGGGACGACCACGCGCCCACTCGATCAGATAAAACAACAAATGTCCCCCATCCAGTACCGGAATGGGCAACAGATTCAGAACCCCCAGGCTAATACTCAGATAAGCAAGGAAATTCAGGAAATCAGCAACACCCGACTGGGCCGAAGCGCCCGCCACTTTAGCAATGGTTATCGGTCCACTCAAGTTTTTTACCGAGAGCTCACCGAACAACATTTTCTTGAGCGAATCAAGGGTCAGCACACTCATGGTCCAAGTGCGTCGAGCGCCTTCGCCGATTGCGGCCAATGGGCCGTAGCTGACTTCGCGAATCATCTCCGGCGGCCACTCAACCGCTTTTACTCCAGCCCCCAGATAGCCACTGGGTGCTTTGCTCTGACCACGAGAAGCCAATGTCACCGGGACGTCGATTTGAGCACCGTCACGCTCGACCCGCAGCATGATCTTGCTATCAGGCTGTTTGCGGACGGTATCCACCACCTGCTGCCAATCATCCAGCGAGCGACCATCGAGAGCCAGCAAACGGTCACCGGTTTTCAGCCCGGCAGCCTGAGCAGGGCCCTTTGGATCGAGCTCAGCCAACACGGGCGGCAATGCCGGACGCCATGGGCGGATACCCAACGAATGGATCGGATCAGGCTCATCAGCGCCCTTGAGCCATTTATTCAGCACCAGCTCACGGGGCGTGTCGACCGTAGAACCTTGCTCGCGAACCACAATTTGCAGCGAACCGCTTTCCCCCAGACGGCGGACCAACTGCAAATTCACCGCTCCCCAGCCGGAAGTCGCCTCACCATCAATGGCCACGATTTCCTGGCCCGGGTTCAACCCTGCCTTGGCCGCAATGCTGCCAGACTCGACAGCACCAATGACCGGACGCACCTGGTCGCTGCCAAGCATTGCCAACACCCAGAAAAACACCAGGGCCAGCAGGAAGTTGGCAATCGGCCCCGCCGCTACGATAGCGATGCGCTGACGGACGGTTTTGCGGTTGAAGGATTGATCGATCTGATCGAGCGGCACTTCGCCTTCGCGCTCGTCGAGCATCTTCACGTAGCCACCCAGAGGGATGGCTGCCACCACAAACTCGGTGCCTTGCTTGTCATGCCAGCGCAGAAGCGGCATGCCAAAGCCTACGGAGAAACGCAGCACTTTGACCCCACAGCGACGCGCGACCCAAAAATGGCCGAACTCGTGGAAGGTAACCAGCACACCCAGTGCGACCAGGGTGCCGACAATCATATAGAGCGCGCTCATCTACTTTCTCCGCAATCCTATCCGCTGCTGCCTCGCCCAATGCATACGGGCATTTACCGCCCGTGACGGCTCAGCCATTGCCCGGCCAACTGTCGCGCCCTCGCGTCGGCGATGAACACCGCCTCAAGATCGTCGACCGCGACTACGGCTTCCAGATTCAATACTTCCTCGATAATACTCGCGATTTCCGGGTAACGAACCCGTCCATCGAGAAATGCTGTCACCGCCACTTCATTCGCTGCATTGAGCATGGCGGGAGCACTATTACCGGCTTCAGCCGCTTGTCGCGCCAATCGCAGGCACGGGAAGCGCTCTTCGTCGGGCGTCTGGAAATCCAGGCGCGCAATGGCAAACAGGTCCAGCGGCGCAACCCCCGAATCAATTCGTTCGGGCCAGGCCAGCGCGTTGGCAATGGGTGTACGCATGTCCGGATTGCCCAACTGCGCCAATACCGAACCGTCGATATAGTCGACCAGCGAGTGAATCACGCTCTGCGGATGAATCACCACTTCTACCTGCGACGGCTTGGCATCGAACAACCAGCAGGCTTCGATCAACTCAAGGCCCTTGTTCATCATGCTGGCCGAATCCACGGAAATCTTGCGACCCATGGACCAGTTCGGGTGCGCACACGCCTGCTCAGGGGAAACATGCGCCAACTCGGCCAGGGGTGTCTGTCGGAACGGACCACCGGAGGCTGTCAGCAAAATACGACGCACGCCCACATTGCTTAGACCACGAGAAAAATCCAGCGGCATGCACTGGAAAATCGCGTTGTGCTCACTGTCGATCGGCAGCAACACCGATCCACTTTTGCGTACGGCCTGCATGAACAAAGCGCCGGACATGACCAGCGCTTCTTTGTTGGCCAGAAGAATTTTCTTGCCAGCCTCGACCGCCGCCAGGGTCGGGCGCAACCCCGCCGCACCGACAATAGCCGCCATGACTGCATCGACTTCAGGATCGGAAGCCACCTGACACAGCCCTTCCTCGCCGACCAGCACACGGGTCGAAAGGCCCGCAGCAAGCAGATCATCCTGCAAGCGCCGAGCAGCACCGGCCTCGGGCACCACGGCAAACCGTGGCGAGTGACGCACACAAAGCGCAAGCAGTTCACTCAAACGAGTGAACCCACTCAGGGCAAACACTTGATAACGCGCTGGATGCCGCGCAATAACGTCGAGGGTGCTCAGGCCAATCGAACCCGTAGCCCCCAAAACGGTAATCTGCTGTGGGCAACTCATGGCGCCGCCATCCACAGCAGCACGGCAAACACCGGAATGGCTGCTGTCAGGCTATCGATCCGATCCAGCACACCACCGTGACCCGGCAGCAGGTTACTGCTGTCCTTGATCCCGGACTGGCGCTTGAACATGCTTTCCGTGAGGTCGCCCACCACCGAAACAAACACGATGACGGCCGCGCCGACCAGCCCCATCAGCAGCTCTGCGAAACTCCAGTCACGTGAAACACCGACGATTGCAGTGATGACCAGGCTCAACAACAAGCCGCCATACACCCCTTCCCAGCTTTTGCCGGGACTGACTTGCGGGGCCAGCTTGCGCTTACCGAAGGCCCGGCCGGAAAAGTACGCACCGATATCGGCGCCCCAGACCAGTACCATCACCGCCATGATCAACCAGTTACCCAACGGTTCCTGCTTGATCTGCACCAGCCCTTGCCAGGCCGGCAGTAAAATCAGCAGCCCGATGACCAGCTTGCACGCTGCACTGGCCCAGTGCTCGCTGCTGCGGGGGTACGTCAGCACCAGATACGTCGCCACACCCCACCAGAGCACCGACGCGCCCAACACCCAAGGTGCCAGGCCCGGCAAGATATGCATGACAAACAGTATTGCCGCGACAACCACAGCGTACGCGACCCGAATCGGCTGAGCGGTAAAGCCTGCCAAACGAGCCCATTCCCAGGCACCAAGGGTCACGACCAGACCGATAAACAGCGCAAAACCGGACCCCTCCAGCAGGAAAAACCCGCAGAGGGCAATCGGCAGCAGGATCAGCGCGGTGATGATTCGTTGTTTAAGCATTAAACCCGGGCTCCAGCCTCGACCTGCTCGCTCGTTTTACCGAAGCGACGCTGGCGGGATGCGAAATCGGCCAGCGCGTTACGCATGGCATCGTGTTTGAAGTCCGGCCAGAACAGGTCGGAAAAGTACAACTCGGCGTAGGCCAGCTGCCACAGCAGGAAGTTGCTGATGCGGTGCTCGCCACCGGTGCGGATGCACAGATCCGGCAACGGCAGGTCGCCGGTTGCCAGGCAGGTCTGCAGCAACTCCGGCGTGATGTCTTCCGGACGCAGGTGCCCAGCCTGAACTTCTCGAGCCAGTCGCTGCGCGGCTTGCGCGATATCCCACTGACCGCCGTAGTTGGCGGCGATCTGCAGAACGAAACGATTGGCACCGGCCGTCATGGTCTCGGCCTCACGCATGGCTGCCTGAAGCTCGGGATGGAAGCGCGAACGATCACCAATGATGCGTAAACTGATGTTGTTGTCGTTGAGGCGCTTGGCCTCACGACGCAACGCCTTGAAGAACAAATCCATCAATGCACTGACTTCATCGGCCGGGCGCTGCCAGTTCTCACTGGAAAACGCGAACAGGGTCAATACTTCGACCCCGGACTCAGCACACACCTCAATGACCGCGCGAACCGCGTCCACGCCCGCCTTATGCCCGGCAACGCCTGGCATAAAGCGTTTTTTTGCCCAGCGATTATTACCATCCATGATGATCGCGACATGACGCGGCACTGATGCCGGCGCAGTCTTCTTGGTCTTTTCCATGAAAGCTCGACCCTTATACGGCCATCAGGTCTTTTTCTTTCTGCGCCAAATCCGCGTCGATTTTTGCCACGAATTTCTTGGTCAGATCGTCGATTTCGCCCGTAGCGCGACGCTCTTCGTCTTCACTGATGGCCTTTTCCTTGACCAGATCCTTGAGCTGGCTGTTCGCATCGCGACGGATGTTGCGCACGGCAACACGAGCGTCTTCAGCAACATCACGGGCCTGCTTGGTGAAGCCCTTGCGGGTTTCTTCGGTCAGGGCCGGCATGGAGATCAGCAGCAGTTCGCCAAGGTTGGTCGGGTTCAGGTTCAAACCTGCGCTACCGATGGCCTTGTCGACGGCACCCAGCATGTTGCGTTCAAAGGCAACCACTTGCAGGGTACGGGCGTCCTTAACGGTGATGTTGGCCACTTGCTTGATCGGGGTGTCGGAGCCGTAGTACGGCACCATCACACCTTCCAGAATGCTTGGGTGCGCCTGGCCGGTACGAATACGGCCGAAGTTGTGCGCCAGCGATTCGACGGATTTCTGCATGCGCTCTTGAGCGTCTTTCTTGATTTCGTTGATCATTGTTGGCCTTCCTCGATCAGGGTCCCTTCAGCGCCGCCATGCACGATGTTCAGCAGGGCGCCGGGCTTGTTCATGTTAAATACGCGCAGCGGCATCTTGTGGTCGCGGCACAGACAAATGGCCGTCAGATCCATCACGCCCAGCTTGCGATCCAGCACTTCATCGTAGGTCAGATGATCGAACTTCTCGGCATGCGGGTCTTTGAATGGGTCCGCGGTGTAAACGCCATCGACCTTGGTCGCCTTGAGCACGACATCGGCATCGATTTCGATTGCACGCAGGCAAGCTGCCGAATCCGTGGTGAAGAACGGATTACCGGTACCCGCCGCGAAAATCACGACTTCCTTGGCGTTCAGGTGACGCATGGCTTTGCGACGATCATAGTGATCGGTCACACCCACCATGGAAATGGCCGACATCACGATGGCCGAGATATTGGCACGTTCCAGCGCGTCGCGCATGGCCAGGGCGTTCATCACAGTGGCCAGCATGCCCATGTGGTCGCCTGTCACCCGATCCATGCCTGCTGCGCTCAGCGCTGCACCACGGAACAGGTTGCCGCCGCCGATGACCAGACCGACCTGAACGCCGATACCGACCAACTGGCCAACTTCCAGTGCCATGCGATCCAGAACTTTCGGGTCGATCCCGAACTCTTCCGAGCCCATCAGGGCCTCGCCGCTAAGCTTGAGTAGAATGCGTTTATAGCGAGCCTGATAACCACTGCCCTGCTGAGCCATTGCGAATCTCTCCTGCGGCGTATTTTAAAAATTCTTTGCGAGCTGTTTACAGCTGGCGTTCACTCTAACTGGCGCTGCGTCAGCGCCATCGGAACATGGCTTTGTAAGCCAGTTCCCAACGGAAACCAATAAAAAACTGGTCCCCATCTGAAAAGAGGCTGCGCGCGTGAGCGGGCAGCCTCTTCAGGGCGACAGTTAAAAAACCGTCTTATTGCTTGGCAGCAGCCAGTTGAGCAGCAACTTCTTCAGCGAAGTTATCAACTGGTTTCTCGATGCCTTCGCCTACTTTGAAGTAGGTGAAGGATACGATTTCAGCGCCGGCTTTCTTGGCCAATGCACCCACGGTGATTTCCGGGTTCATGACGAAAGCTTGCTCAACCAGGCTGGCTTCAGCCAGGAACTTGGTGATACGGCCAGCGATCATCTTCTCGACGATTTCAGCTGGCTTGCCTTTCATCTTGTCTTCGTTCAGCGACAGGAAAACGGCTTTCTCACGCTCGATGGCTTCTGGCGAAACCTGCGATGGCAGCAGGAACTCAGGGTTGCTTGCAGCCACGTGCATGGCGATCTCTTTGGCCAGCTGAACATCGCCGCCCTTGAGAACAACAGCAACACCGATCTTGTTACCGTGCAGGTAGGTGCCGACAACGTCGCCCTCTACGCGTACCAGGCGACGAATGTTGACGTTTTCGCCAACTTTGGCCACCAGGGCTTCACGAGCCGATTCCTGAGCGGCGATCAGCGGAGCTGCGTCGGTCAGTTTTTCGTCGAAAGCTTTTTCTACGCTGGCAGCAACGAAGTTTTTGAAGTCGTCTTGCAGGGCCAGGAAGTCGGTCTGCGAGTTGACTTCCAGCAGCACGGCTACCTTGTCGTCAGCCTTGATGGCGATAGCGCCTTCAGCGGCAACGTTGCCCGCCTTCTTGGCAGCCTTGATGGCGCCCGAAGCACGCATGTCATCAATGGCTTTCTCGATGTCGCCGCCGGCCTTGGTCAAGGCCTTTTTGCAATCCATCATGCCTTCGCCGGTACGCTCGCGCAGTTCTTTGACCAACGCTGCAGTAATCTCTGCCATTTCAAAATCCTCTTGGATAGGTTTTCAACCATTCCACCCGATCGAACGGGCGTTCAATTCTTCCCGAACCACCCTTGTTAGCTGCCACACGTTACAAATAGAACAGTGGGCGCCGACAAATGGTTTTCGAGGTGGCAAAAAGGGGGCCAAGCCCCCTTTTTGCTTACTGAGTCAACGCCAAGGCGTCAATTACTCAGCTGCAGCCTGAGTTTCTTCAGCTGCGAACTCTACAGTGCCGCCGGAAACATTGTTGCGACCACGGATAACAGCGTCAGCCATCGAACCCATGTACAGCTGGATAGCGCGGATTGCGTCATCGTTGCCTGGGATGATGTAGTCAACGCCTTCCGGGCTGCTGTTGGTATCGACTATGCCGATAACCGGGATGCCCAGCTTGTTGGCTTCGGTGATCGCGATGCGCTCGTGATCAACGTCGATAACGAACAGAGCGTCTGGCAGACCGCCCATGTCCTTGATACCACCCAGGGAACGATCCAGCTTTTCCAGGTCACGGGAGCGCATCAGCGCTTCTTTCTTGGTCAGCTTGGCGAAAGTACCGTCTTCGGCTTGTACTTCAAGGTCACGCAGACGCTTGATGGAAGCACGGATGGTTTTGAAGTTGGTCAGCATGCCGCCCAACCAGCGGTGATCGACGTACGGCGAACCGCAACGTGCTGCTTCTTCAGCAACGATCTTGCCAGCGGAACGCTTGGTGCCGACGAACAGAATCTTGTTTTTGCCCTGGGCCAGACGCTCTACGAAAGTCAAAGCTTCGTTGAACATTGGCAGGGTTTTTTCAAGGTTGATGATGTGGATCTTGTTACGCGCGCCGAAAATGTATTTACCCATTTTCGGGTTCCAGTAACGGGTCTGGTGACCGAAGTGCACACCGGCCTTCAGCATATCGCGCATGTTGACTTGGGACATGATAGTTCCTTAATAAGTCGGGTTTGGCCTCCACGTATCCCAATGACCAACCAGCAGCTTCAGCTGAAGGCACCCAGGTCATCGTGTCGACACGTGTGTGGATTTAGGCTTTTCGGGGCATCCCCGGAAAGCGGCGCATTTTATATCATAAGACAGGGGAAAACGGAACCCGGATTCTGAAATCCCGGCAGGCGCTTTGCGCAGTCCCTTGGAATCAGCCAAGAATGCACCATTCTATAGAGAGAAGCGATGCACTCAGGCGCAGATTTGCGCTGATCGTCTGGTAGAATCGCATTTTTCAGGGCTGCGAAGTTCGATCGCGCAACGCCCTTTCCGTTTAAAAAGCGCCATTGAGCGCAGAGAGAGCCTGTATGACCGTCAACCTCAAAACCCCCGAGGACATCGCAAAAATGCGTGTCGCCGGCAAACTGGCCGCCGATGTGCTGGAAATGATTGCTGAATACGTCAAGCCCGGCATAACCACTGATCAGTTGAACCAGATCTGCCATGACTACATCGTCAACGAGCAGAAGGCCATCCCTGCCCCGCTCAACTACAAGGGCTACCCAAAGTCGATCTGCACGTCGATCAACCATGTGGTCTGCCACGGCATCCCGAACGACAAGCCGTTGAAGGATGGCGACACCCTGAACATCGACGTCACGGTCATCAAGGATGGCTACCACGGCGATACCAGCCGCATGTTCCACGTCGGCAGCGTGCCGGTCTGGGCCGAGCGCCTGTCCCAAGTGACCCAGGAATGCATGTACAAGGCGATTGAAATCGTCAAACCCGGCTGCCGCCTGGGTGACATCGGCGAAATCATTCAGAAGCACGCTGAAAAGAACGGTTTCTCGGTGGTTCGCGAATTCTGCGGCCATGGCATTGGCAAGGTGTTCCACGAAGAGCCGCAAATCCTGCATTACGGTCGTGCCGGCACCGGTATGGAGCTGAAAGCGGGCATGACCTTCACCATCGAACCGATGATCAACCAGGGCCGCGCCGACACCAAAGTGCTGGGCGACGGCTGGACCGCGATCACCAAGGACCGCAAGCTGTCGGCCCAATGGGAACACACCCTGCTGGTCACCGAAACCGGCTACGAGATCTTCACCCTGCGCAGCGATGACACCATCCCCCGCGTTTCGGCCTGATCCCGACACCGACTACAGCCTATAGAAAGGAAAGCCAATCGATGCCGCAGGTGGATCCCGAACTCTTCGACCGCGGCCAGTTCCAGGCTGAACTGGCTCTGAAGGCAAGCCCCATCGCTGCCTTCAAGAAGGCGATCCGCCAGGCCCGCGAAGTGCTCGACGCACGCTTTCGCAGCGGCCGGGATATTCGTCGGCTGATCGAGGATCGCGCCTGGTTCGTCGATAACATCCTGCAAAAGGCCTGGGATCAGTTCAACTGGAGCGAGGACGCCGACATTGCGCTGGTCGCGGTCGGCGGCTACGGTCGCGGTGAATTGCACCCTTATTCCGACATCGATTTGCTGATCCTGCTGGACAGCGCCGACCACGAAGTTTTCCGCGATTCCATCGAGCGTTTTCTGACGCTGTTGTGGGACATTGGTCTGGAAGTCGGCCAGAGCGTTCGCTCGGTCGATGAATGCGCCGTCGAGGCCCGTGCCGACCTGACAGTCGTCACCAACCTGATGGAAAGCCGCACCATCGCCGGCCCCGAACGCTTGCGCCAGCGCATGCTGGATGTCACCAACACCGGCCACATGTGGCCAAGCAAGGACTTTTTTCTGGCCAAACGCGCCGAGCAGAAGGCCCGCCACCACAAATACAACGACACCGAGTACAACCTGGAACCCAACGTCAAAGGCTCGCCCGGCGGACTGCGGGATATCCAGACGATTTTGTGGGTGGCCCGTCGCGAATACGGCACCTTGAACCTGCGCGCACTGGCTGGCGAAGGCTTTCTGGTCGAGAGCGAAAACGCTTTGCTGGCGTCCTCACAGGAGTTTCTGTGGAAGGTTCGTTACGCCCTGCACATGCTCGCCGGGCGCTCCGAAGACCGCCTGCTGTTCGATCACCAGCGCACCATCGCCGGGCTGCTGGGTTTTGTTGGCGATGACGCCAAGCAAGCCATCGAAAACTTCATGCAGCAGTATTACCGGGTGGTGATGAGCATTGCCCAGCTCAGCGACCTGATCATCCAGCACTTCGAGGAAGTCATCCTCGCGCCGGAAGACGAAGCGCCGCCACAGCCGATCAACGCACGGTTCCAGCTGCATGACGGTTATATCGAGGCGCGCAACGACAACGTGTTCCGCCGCACGCCATTCGCCATGCTCGAAATTTTCGTGCTGATGGCCCAGCAGCCGGAAATCAAAGGCGTGCGCGCCGACACCATTCGCTTGCTGCGCGAGAACCGTCACCTGATCGATGACGACTTCCGCAATGACATACGCAACACCAGCCTGTTCATCGAACTGTTCAAATGCAAGTTCGGCATCCACCGCAACCTGCGTCGAATGAACCGTTACGGCATCCTCGGGCGTTATCTGCCGGAGTTCGGCTTTATTGTCGGGCAGATGCAACACGACCTGTTTCATATCTATACGGTCGATGCCCACACCCTGAACCTGATCAAACACCTGCGTAAGTTGCAGTACACCCAGGTGTCGGAAAAATTCCCGCTGGCCAGCAAAACCATGGGCAAGCTGCCCAAGCCCGAGCTGATTTACATGGCCGGCCTGTACCACGACATCGGCAAGGGACGGCACGGTGACCACTCGGACATCGGCGCAGTGGACGCCGAGGCCTTTTGCCAGCGTCATCAGCTACCCGCCTGGGATAGCCGCCTGATCGTGTGGCTGGTGCAAAACCACCTGATGATGTCGACCACCGCCCAGCGCAAGGACTTGTCCGACCCGCAGGTGATTCACGATTTCGCGCAGATTGTCGGCGATGAAGTCCATCTCGATTACCTGTACGTGCTGACTGTCTCCGATATCAACGCCACCAACCCGACGCTGTGGAATTCCTGGCGCGCCAGCCTGTTGCGCCAGCTCTACACCGAGACCAAGCGTGCATTGCGTCGCGGCCTGGAAAACCCTGTGGACCGCGAAGAGCAGATCCGTCAGACCCAGAGCGCCGCCCTGGACATCCTGGTGCGCGGCGGTACCGATCCGGACGATGTCGAGCAGTTGTGGGCGCAGCTGGGCGATGATTATTTCTTGCGCCACACCGCCGGTGACGTCGCCTGGCACACGGATGCGATCCTCCAGCAGCCGACCGACGGCGGGCCACTGGTGCTGATTAAGGAAACCACCCAGCGCGAGTTCGAGGGTGGCACACAGATTTTCATTTACGCACCGGACCAGCACGACTTTTTCGCCGTGACCGTGGCCGCGATGGATCAGCTCAACCTGAACATTCACGACGCCCGGGTCATCACGTCCAGCAGCCAGTTCACACTCGACACCTACATCGTGCTCGACACCGACGGCGACTCGATTGGCGACAACCCGGCGCGGGTCAAACAGATCCGCGAGGGCCTGACTGAAGCCCTGCGCAACCCGGATGACTACCCGACGATCATCCAGCGCCGGGTTCCGCGTCAGCTCAAGCATTTCGCCTTTGCACCCCAAGTGACGATCCACAACGACGCCCAGCGCCCGGTGACGGTCCTCGAACTTACTGCTCCCGACCGCCCGGGGTTGTTGGCGCGCATTGGCACGATCTTCCTGGAGTTCGACCTGTCGCTGCAGAACGCCAAGATCGCCACCCTCGGCGAACGGGTGGAAGACGTGTTCTTCATCACCGACGCGCATAACCAGCCGCTGTCCGATCCATTGCTGTGCAGTCGTTTGCAGGATGCGATCGTCGAGCAGCTGAGCGTCAACCACGAACCCAATATCAAACTGTCGCGCATCAGCATCTGAATCAATCCGGGGGGCGAACCTGCCCTTTGTAGGAGCTGGCTTGCCAGCGAAGGAATCAAAAGCGCCACGTTTACCCGGTAAGCAAGCGTTTTCGTTGACGCCCATCGCTGGCAAGCCAGCTCCTACAGGAACCAGGGCTTGCCCGCTCCTACACCGAACGAGATACATCGATGAACAACGCTCTGTCCCAGCTCCAGCCCTACCCTTTCGAGAAACTCCGCGCCCTGCTCGGCAGCGTGACGCCGAGCCCGGACAAGCGCCCGATTGCGCTGTCCATCGGCGAGCCGAAACACCGCTCCCCGAGCTTCGTCGCCGAAGCCCTGGCCAGCAATCTGGAAAAAATGGCGGTGTACCCGACCACCCTCGGCATCCCGGAGCTGCGTGAATCTATTGCGGCTTGGTGCGAGCGTCGTTTCGGCGTGCCGAACGGCTGGATCGACCCGGCGCGTAATGTGCTACCGGTCAACGGCACCCGCGAGGCGCTGTTCGCCTTCACCCAGACCGTGGTCAACCGTGGCGACGACGCGTTGGTGGTCAGCCCGAACCCGTTCTATCAGATCTACGAAGGTGCGGCGTTTCTGGCCGGGGCCAAGCCGCATTACCTGCCATGCCTGGACGAAAACGGTTTCAACCCGGATTTCGATGCCGTTTCACCGGACATCTGGAAGCGCTGCCAAATTCTTTTCCTGTGTTCACCAGGCAACCCGACCGGCGCCTTGATCCCGGTCGACACCCTGAAAAAGCTGATCGCCCTGGCCGACGAATACGACTTCGTGATTGCCGCCGATGAGTGCTACAGCGAATTGTATTTCGACGAACAAACCCCACCGCCGGGCCTGCTCAGCGCCTGTGTCGAACTGGGCCGCAAGGACTTCAAGCGTTGCGTGGTGTTCCACAGTCTGTCCAAGCGTTCCAACCTGCCAGGCTTGCGTTCAGGTTTTGTCGCGGGCGATGCCGACATCCTCAAAGGCTTCCTGCTTTACCGCACCTACCACGGCTGCGCGATGCCGGTTCAGACTCAACTGGCCAGCGTTGCCGCGTGGAACGACGAAGTGCATGTACGCGCCAACCGTGCGCTGTATCGCGAGAAGTTTGATGCCGTGCTGGAAATCCTCAGCCCGGTGCTGGACGTACAGCGCCCCGATGGCAGCTTCTACCTGTGGCCGAACGTAGCCGGGGACGACGCTGCGTTCTGCCGCGATCTGTTCGAGCAAGAGCATGTGACGGTGGTGCCGGGCTCTTATCTGTCGCGGGATGTTGATGGTGTTAATCCAGGCGCCGGCCGCATTCGCATGGCGCTGGTTGCGCCGTTGGCGGAGTGTGTTGAGGCTGCCGAGCGCATCCGTTCGTTCATCCAGCGCCGCCAGGGCTGAGGCCTATTTTACCTGGCCCAGCTTGGCTTCACTCAGATCCAGCTCCGCCAACACCTCTCGCAACACGTCATCACCAATCTGGTGATGACGGCTGAGGCTGTACAACTCCAGCCGCTGTGCCTTCAACGCCTTCAACCGCAAACGTCGCTCCAGCAAGTCCATCTGAAACGCCAACGCCTGGGCCTCTGCGGAATCGTTGAACACCTCCAGCTGATGGCGATATTCGGACATGATCCGCGCCTTCAGTTCGGCGGCCAATGCTGCCTCGGCCGCATCCTGGGCGCTGGCCTCTTCAACTTCCAGTGCATGAATAGCCGCTTCGGCGGTCTTGCGCCACGCCTCGCGCACTTCGTGGCGACGCTTGTTGTCCGGGCTGATATCGATACCGCGCAGCAACAGCGGCAAGGCGATACAGGCGGCGATCAGCGACAACAGGATCACGCCGGCGGCGATAAAGATCAGCAGGTCGCGCTCCGGAAATACTACCCCGCCCATCAGCAGCGGCACCGACATCACACCCGCCAGCGTCACCGCTCCGCGAACGCCGCCCACGGTCAGCAACCAGCAGGACCGCGCGGTCGGTACTTGCGTCATTTCGCCCTTGCCACGCAAGCGGCGCAGGAAAACCGACAACCGCCAGGTGCTCTGCACCCAAACGAACCGCAATAGCAGCAGCACCAGGAAGATGGCCACAACATCAAAACAGCGATACAACAGCGTCGGCCATAGCGACGTTTCATGACTGGCCACGGCCTTGATGATGTCCGGCAACTGCAAGCCCAACAGCAGAAAAATCAGACCGTTGAAAGCAAATTCCAGCAACGACCAGACGCTACGATTAAGCAGTCGGGTGCTGGTCTGACGCGGCAGCAGGTCGAGCCAGCTTTGCATCATCCCCGCCGCCACCGCCGACAGAATGCCCGATGCCCCAAGCCGTTCGGCCAGTACATACGCCGCAAACGGCAGCAACAACATGAAGACGACATGGGTGGCCGGATCATCCCAACCGCGATTGATCATCCACGCCCGCAGACGGCCGACCAGCCAGCTCAAGGCCACGCCGACAGCCAACCCTCCGACGGCGACCAGCACGAACGTGAGGCTGGCATTGGCCAGGGAGAACACACCGGTGACAGCCGCTACCAGCGCAAACTTGAATGTCACCAGGCCTGAGGCGTCGTTCATCAGCGCTACTCACTATATGTGGGCACAAATGAACAACTCGCCATATGCACAGATGGATGGACAGATTCGGGAACCAAGCCTTCCCAACGAAAAGACAACACTACACGTATGGCTCAACCAGACGCTGACGCAATTGTCGAAAAAATCGACATTGGGCGGTGCGATCCTCTATGCCCTCAATCGGTGGCAGGCGCTGACGCGCTACAGCAATGATGGCCGTATCGAAATCGACAACAATGCCGCCGAGCGCGCGTTGCGCGCCGTCGCATTGGGCCGCAAAAATTACCTGTTCGCCGGTTCCGATGCCGGCGGAGAACGAGCGGCTGCGATTTACAGCCTGGTGGGTACTGCCAAGCTAAACGGATTGAACCCACAGGCGTATCTGACCTACGTGCTTGAGCACATTGCCGAGCACCCGATCAATCGGGTGAGCGAGTTGCTGCCCTGGAACATTTCCTTGAACCACACTGAACACTGCGAGGCCGCCTGATCCATGGTTAAAACTGTCCGTTTACCCAAACCCGCCACCGATCTGTTGCTGCTGCACATTGAGCTGAAGTGGATCACTCCGACGATCTGGCGTCGGTTCGCGGTGCCTGAAAACATTACCTTGGGCAAACTGCACCATGTCATCCAGGTCGTGATGGGTTGGGGTGATAGCCATCTGCATGAGTTTGAAATTGCCGGTGAGAATTACGGCATGCCCGACCCTGAAGGTTGGGGCCCGACGGTAAACCCGGAAGCCCGTAAAACGCTGATCAAGGCACTTAGCGGAAAGCGGACATTCAATTATCTCTATGACTTTGGTGACAGTTGGCATCACCGTATCAAGGTCGAAAAAACACTCCCCGCTATTGCCTGTCCTCAGGTTCCGTATTGCATAGACGGCGCCAATGCGTGTCCCCCGGAAGACGTGGGTGGCGGGCCTGGTTACGAGGACTTTCTAGAGGCGATGGCCAACCCCGATCATCCAGAGCATGACGCGATGGTTGAATGGCATGGAGATGTTTTTGATCCAGCGGCATTTGAGTGCGAGCGCGTGAACCAGTGGTTTAAACGGATTAAAGTTTGAGCCGCAAGGCGGTGTAGCTCGGACGCTTACGATAAACACACGTTTCGGTAGTCAACATAATCGGCGGAGAACTGACGCTCAGGATTGTGCAATTTCAAACCCCTGCCCCAACGACAAATCGGTATGTCCGAAGAGGGCATGATGATCACGCAAAAAAAGAGTCAAGCCATGCAATGCGCAATCCCGGATCAATGGTCATGGATTGTCACGAAATGAAAAAGCGCTGTCGCCAAATGAAACATTGGCAATCCCCCCGTCTATAGACTCCTTTTCACGGTTCTGCGGAGCAAGCCCCACTCGGCGGTGCGCCCGATCAGCGCAATGCCGGCCGTATGGTCTTCAGTCCTGAAGGAGAATAAACAGATGCGTGTAGAACAACTCACTGCCAATCTTGAAGCTGTGCGGATAGGCATGCGGCTCATCAATGCCCCACATGACGGTTCATTCAACGAGATCGAGAGACTTCTGCAGCGCAAAGCGCTGTTCACGCTCGATCGGGACGCTTTCCATCCAGATTACATGGCCTTAGCCCTGCACTTCGGTGCGCGCGGGGACGATTGAGTATTGATATCGCTCTGTTGGACGAGGAATCGACCTTGGTTTCATAGGAACTGCCAGATTTTACGTAGCAGCGCAGACTTCAAAACGGTACCTGCGTTTTTACACACTCTGGGCCTTTTTCTGCCGGTCATGGTTACGGAACATGCTGGACAATTCCGATGCAAATGGGTCGTCAAGTCAGTGCAATTACCCATTTGGTATTACCTGATCTGGAAAAACACGCGACCTAACCTTAGTTTTCGACAGAATAGAGGTAGCTACGCAAGGCGTGTCCGCCGGGCGCTTACGACCTATTACGCTACACGTTTTGCGAAGACCAAAAACGTGTCGCTACTTTGATCCCACTGAGATCTCGCTGACTGGTTGCCACCTACCACAGGCTTCTCCTTTTCGCCTTTTGTCCAGAGGTGGGGCGTGGCAGTCGAGTTTTCCGACCTAGTGTATTGGCTCTCTCTCCGTTCTCTGGAGCCACAGAAGCCGACCACTTAGCTTAACCATTAGGCCCAATTCGGTCGCAGGTAACCAAACATGACTGAACACTCGTTGCACTCTTCATACCGTGAAAAGCTAATCGAGCATTTGCTCATCGGTGAGTTGTTGAAATTCTCATGGAAAACCAAAGATTTCAGTCTTGAAATATCTAAACCTGAGGTCGACAGATCTGGCTACGATATCATTGCCGAAGCAAATGGCATTATTCGACACATTCAACTAAAAGCCACCTTTATTGGATCGAAGACGGCAACACATAAAATCCATATTTCGCTGGCAAAAAAACCGTCTGGCTGCGTAGTTTTAGTTTACTTCAATAATGAAACACTTGAGCTTGGGCCATATTATTTTTTTGGCACTAGCCCTGGCCAGCCACTAGCCAGTCTAGAGGATCTAAAAACCGCCAAACACACAAAAGGTGATGCTGCCGGTTTAAAATCAGAAAGGCCGAATATTCGCATATTGAACAAAGGCAGCTTCATTGAATTGAAAACCATACATGAGTTATACAGCCAACTATTTGGAAACGCCTGATAGTATCCCCTTAACCGTTTACCTATCCCTTATCGTAAGGGGAAACGGTATCCTGTCTGTTGGCGCCGACGCCGAACTGATCCAGTTGCCAAGATGTCACTGACCCAGTCAGTTCGTCCGGAACGAATTATCTACGCGAGATTTCTGCAGATTTAGAGGTGGGTCAGTCTTACTTCAGCACTGCGTCCGCGTCAACAGCACTGTGCACCGTCATAAATTGTCTCAGCTTAAGCCCGTCCCATTGTTGAAATCGTTTCCTTTTGCCGGTACTTGTAGGTCACCAATGTCAGCACAGAAAGCACCCATGCACGCAAGATTCAGAGTAATTGAAACCACCACACTGGTGGATGGCAGCAAGCGATACAGGGTTGTTGATCTTGTCGAGGGAGGGGCAGCCAGCAAGCATGGCGTGTTCAAAGTCAGGACAGACGCGGAGGCTGTTTGTACGACATTAAATGCTGAGCATCCGAGGCAGTTGGCAGTGCGTGATTCTGCACCGCGCAGTACCTACTGAGCAGGTACGGTAGCTGGGCAGTTCGCTGACCTGTTGCTGGATTTCGGCCACTAACTCAGCGTCGTTCATAAGCCTGCGTCGCCGTGTCTTGGGCGATACCAATTGTTTGATTCGAACCGTTAATTGCGAGCGCGCCACACCGAGACATTCGCTGACCAGCTTCACTGGTCGTCCCCCGGCAACAAGGGTGAGTGCGCAATCCATTTTCGCGACCGGGCGATCTCCACGGCCTCTTTGAGGATTTCTGCTTCCATCGTCTTCTTGCCCAGCATCCGTTGCAGTTCACGGATATGCTTGAGTGCATCGCTCAGCTCCGAGGCCGGCACCACGGCTTCACCAGCACTGACCGCCGACAGGCTGCCGTCCTGATAGAGCTTGCGCCACAGGAACAACTGGTTGGCATTGTTGCCGTTGCGCCGAGCGACGACCGACACACTTTGTCCTGGCTCAAGGCTCTCGCGAACCATAGCCAGCTTTTGCTCCGGGCTCCAGCGGCGCCGCCGCTCCTGGCCCAAAAGCTCCCCACTCTTATCGTTGCTGTTAGTCATAAACATAACCGTTTGCCTATCCCTTATCGTAAAGGGGGAAACGGTGTCCTGTCTTTCATGGGGCTCGTTCACGGGCCTATGGTTACAGCTAACTGCCGAGGCTTGAAAATAATGTTTAGAATGAATTTGCGTAAATACAACACTCCCAGCGGAAGTCTTCTCGACTGGACGAGTGTTTGGACATTATCGGGAGACTTTGTGGTTTGTAACGGGTGCAAGACTATCCAGATTATTCGGCATGCCGAAACACCTTTCCAGCATCATGCTGGATGTCCTAAGGCCAAAAAAAGTACTAATCCCTGGGGAGACCTAAGGCACATATTGGGCCGCATTCCAATCACTCCCAGTTAAAGCTAGCGGATGCGTCCGGCCATCTCGTTCTGCGCAACTAAACCGGTTGGCTGCAGCAAGAGCGATCGTGCGGCGTATGCTGCGAGGAAGTCTTTCATCAATACCTCAACGAGTGTTTCAGCGGACGCTGCGAATCCCTGACGACAACAGGGAGTACCCACTGCCGCCTGGAAAACTTGCCACTGAGAATCTACGGGCCGGAGCGGCTTGCCGGTACAAAGCAATGGAGCGCGTACGTGAGAAAGCCACCTATGAAAATCATCATCGAAGAATGGGATGGTGACGGTGCGATTCCAATTCCCGATGAGGCATTGCAGGAGCTCGAACTGGATGTCGGCGACGCGGTGTACCTGATAGAAGAATTTATCGGCAACACGCGCTGCCTTGTCCTATCAAAGACGCCTCAAATAGCCGATCGAATAGACGAGCTCACTGGAGCCTGGGATAGCGGACGCCAGGGCAACGCCGAGGAAAAATGAGGCAGCGCGAAATGCGCTTACTTCAATCAGTCATGGCAGGCCGTGGAACTCGCATAGGGCATGTAAGAAGACTTAGGGTCGAGCCGGGCTTAAGCCCGAAGGATCGATAGCCAAAGTATCTTTAGTTGCGCAGCCCAACAAGTCGCCTATCGAATCTCACACGAGAACTCCCCTCTCCAGTCGGCCAATTAGATCGAAGACTGCCTTCGTTTCCATCATATCCAGAGGACGCTTCGAACCAAGGCCTCGAACGGGCGTGATCATACATTCCGTAGCAGTGGCGGCATCATTTTCGAACAGGGAAAGGGCTTCGTCAAAGACAGCTACCAATGCGACGAGGCGGTAGCTTTCTACGGTGTTAAACCCTCTGTACATCACCAAACATCCAATAGAGATCACGGCGAATGAAGACCGGAGTTGCGGCAAAGGATGGTCTTTCTGAGGGCAAAACTGTAATCGGTGACTATGCTTTGGCACACGGGTAGCGGGCTCCGGGCTGCTCAGTCAGCCATCCTATGGGAAGCATGCCTATGAAATCACTTCGCGCTCTAGCCCTTGCTTCACTCGTGACCTCCGTCAGCTTTTCAGCCCGTGCGGACGAAGTACCGTTGAGCAGCGATGCTTCGAATGATCACTACGAAACGCAGGTACTGGCCGTCGATCCGGCCAACTACCGAGTCACCATTGAAGGCCTTGATAAACGCCCGGTGTCCATTCCACTCACCGACCAGGCCAAGGCCATGCGCAACCTGAAAGTTGGCGATAAAGTCGACATCCGCGTCACTCGATCTGTCGATTACGTACTCAACACCAGCGTTGACGGTGCTCCGAGTGTTAGCAATGATTCTTGGATCAACCGCGCCCCACCTGACAGCCTTCCGGGTGGTGAGGTGTTTTCCGCGCTCAAGGTGACTTCGAAGATCACAGATATCGATATGAAAAAAAACGAGGTGACCTTGCTGCGTCCAGATGGGAAAGAGGTAGTCGTTACTGTTAACAACCCTAAAATTCAGGCCCATATGATGAACCTTCAGGTCGGACAGACAGTGGACGCAATCCAAATCGAAGTGTTGAAAGTCGAGACATCACGCTAGTTCTATGTCGTGCCGGTGAAGTCAGTATCAATGGACGCATTGATTCTGGCGGGTCAGCAGATTTCTACGGTACTGGGGCGTCCGACCGGTTCGCGCGTGGCCAAGGCTCGCAGCGCACAGTGAAATCTGCGGGTGTTACCGCATCGCCGAAAACGTGGGCAAAAGCGAGTAACACGGAAACAAGTTGTCAGGCTGTGGCCGACTGCAAAACCAAAACAATTTTCAAACCATTGATTTTAAAAGATTTTAAAAAGTTGGCACGGAGCCTGCTATCTCTACTGCATAACAAGAACAAAAAAAGCGGAAAACCTAATAAAAACAAGACGTAACGACTCTGAGATAACAAAAACAACACGGCAGAGACGCAGCGAACAGATTTTTTTGGAGAAGATGTGCTTTTCAGGGTGCTTTTCGGAGTAACCCGCAACCGGGCAGAGAACAATAAAACTACCCTCAGGTAGCTCCCGAACTGGTTGACTCGCTCAGCGAAAAAGTAGATCAGCGCTCAAAAAAATACGTTTGCTCTTGATCCCGGATGGGGATCGACAAAAACAGCGGTAAAGGGTCACGGTTTCCAAAAACAAAAACAGACCGCCCCTCAATAACAAAAAAAGAGCACGCGCAACGACAAAATTAAAGGGGAGCCTCGGCTCCCCTTAGTGCTGTCTGGCATTTGTGTTTTCCACAGACTAACCCTGTATTCCACCCCCTATCCCTAATGTGAGAGCGAGCCTGCTCCCTGCCCTTCAAGATCAAACAGCACCAGCTTGCCCTCGAAGCCGCGATCATGGAACTGACGCTGTGGGTCGGGCGGCGCAGTTCAGCGGAGGCTGCTGGTCATGTTCGCGGTGCTGTGGACACCACCGTGCTGATGGCACCCGAGTGATCGGGCAAACGCATCACCGAATTTAGGAAGTAACGGATACTGGAGTTTCGAAACCTTGCCACCCATGAAGCTGTTTCGAGACGATCAGCAACCGGTTCTAGCTCAACCGGTTAGCAACATTTGCCACATTCGCGACCCTAAATCCCCTCAGCATCCTTATCATTAGCGCACTCAAGCATCGCCATCCCAATACACCTACCATCTCGCTGAATTAGAGCTTCGCCTGCCCCGCGAATATCACGAACTTCCTCGTCCTGGCCGAGTTTAAATTTCCCCACGAGCCGAGTGACCTCGATCTCAACGCCGACGATCTGTTTAAGCATCGCACTTATGTATTCTTCGGAACTATCGGTCATCTTCCAAGGTGTGGGCTGAGAAGCTTCGTTCGCCTGGGTCAACTTTGCGACGACACCACGCACATACCGAGCATCATCGCGAAACGCAACTCGACCAAACGCGTGCACGACCCGATAGTTCCACGTGGGGACTTGTTGATGGAAATCATGTTTGCTGGGGTACCATTGCGGCGATACGTATGCATCCTGGGCTCGGAATATCACCAACACTTCACTGCCCTGTGGGATTTCATGCCACAGAGGATTATTGCGCGCTACATGCGCATACAGCATCCCGAGAGTTCCGCTGCGAAGCTCGAGTACAAAGGGGAGATGATTTGCGTCAATCCCGTCGGCAGAGTAAGTGACGAGCGACCCAAATGGATTTCGCATGACCACTTCTTGCAGCACTTCGATGCGAGACTCTTCAAACTGGGGAGGGATGTACATTGACGTTGCTCCTAGTGCCGAAATTTTCACTACCGCTAAGAGGTCGTCGACCCTACCGAGTCGGCCTCCCCTCAGAGGGACTCAACAGGCCAATTTTTTAGCTCAACCCAAGCTCCTCAATTACCTTGGCAATTTTCTGCCGCCCTTCTCCACTTATAGTTCTCAAGGGTAGTGGGAGGCTTGGCATGGTAGTGAACTGACGGAGCTCAGCCGCCGTCGCGATGACGCGGTAGCTGCCACCGAATTCACCGAACAACGACCATAAAGGTTGGAGCCGCTCAGAAAGGCGGGTTGCTTCTGCGGCATCCCCAGCAAGGGCAGCGTCAGTGATAGCTTTTGCAGTGATGGGGAAAAGGCCAGCTATGACGGAATACCAGACCTCACATCCTGCATTCAGGCCTGTAGCGGCGAATGCATCCCCACTCACGCCAATGGTCACGTGGCTTGGAATGACTGCTCGAAAACGGTCAACCCGAGCCTTAGCCTCCTCGGGAGCGTGAGGGACACCAGGGATCTTTATAGAACGGACATTTGGTAGGTGGGCGATTCGTCCATGAAGTTCGTCGTTGAACTCAAAGTGAGTCGTACCTGGATTGTCGTACACGCACAAAGGAACAGAGATGTTGGAGCTGACGGCCTCATATAGCGAGTAAACGTCGTCGTCCGTCAGCTTTTGATAGGAAACCGGCGGAAGCAATAATGCTTTTACGCCTGACTTCTGCGCATCCTCCGCCAGCAATAGCACGTCGCGCGTTCGCAAGGCCCCAATGCTCACCATGACGGGGATATCGCCCGCAGTCTCGACTGCTAGTTGAGCAACACGCTGACGTTCTGTTCGGGACAGGTATGCATAACTGCCTGTCGACCCTAGGGCGCCTATCGAAGACACACCTGCTGCTACGAGGTTTTCTACGAGACGGGCGAAGGCTTGCTCGTCTACCCCTGATTCATTCATCGGGGTTAAAGGGAATGCGCTAAGTCCGTCGAACATTATTCATCTCTCTGTCCGGGATTTAAGAGGCCTTAGCCTCGATCAGAGTGCTCTCAATTCGGGCGCCGGGCATCATCAGCTCCAGTCCCTCTATCAGCTTATCTCCAGCTTCTGTCAGGGCCTCTAGCGGCATCGCCGGCAGGCTTTCCAGGATGAACCACATGTGCCTTGCGTCAGCATTGAGTCTAGTACGAACACCCTGACGCCAATTCCACCGACGACAAGTGATGCCCTGATCATCCCGCCAAACGATTTCGCCAGGGTCGGCAAATTCCTGTGCCGGTACGCCTTCTTTCATGGTGTCGAACACTTCAGTACCGTCAGCAGCTACTAGACGCGGAGAGCCCACATAGGCCTCTACATTCTCCCCTCCAACAGGGATTGCATATTCGATACTGATGGCGTTGTAGAGATCCACTATGGGATCAATGCTGGCTAGGCTACCGTCGCGCAATACGCGCTTGCGCAGGGCCTCGGCGGAGCATGGAGTACGTTGCGGCTTAGCGCCGAATTTACGGAAGACGTCTGCCCAAGCTATGAGGTGAGCTTCTGCCCAGCCTACATCGCCCGATTGGACTGATTTACATGCCTGCGCCAGCGCCTTTGAGGCGATGTCAGGATTGGTTATTGGCGCAGCTTCAACCACAATGCTCAACGCTCTGAAGCCGGGAGCCAGATTGCCTACGTCTTCGCTGATTGACGGCAGTACGGACAGCATCAGAGAATCCCCAAGTCCATAAATTGAAAATCATGCTAGCTAACAATGACCAATAAAGTCAATATATCGACCGACCCAGGTGCCGACGTTCAGACGGTCAGTGAGGCTGTTTCCCGCAGGCTCAAACAAGAGCGGCAGAAGCAAAAAATTACGTTGGACGAACTATCTCGCCGTTCCGGCGTGAGCAAGGGGATGGTGGTTGAAATAGAGAAATGCACCGCCAATCCGAGCATAGCCATCCTGTGCAAAATCGCGGCTGCACTTGGGCTGTCAGTAGCGGACGTGGTGAATGTGGCCGACACTCCATCGGCTCACCTGATCAAGAGCCAAGACATTCCTACACTCTGGACAGGGCCATCCGGGGGATCCGCCCGCCTCCTTGCAGGAACCAGCGGCCCAAACATGCTGGAGCTTTGGCGATGGGAGCTGTATCCCGGTGAAACGTTTGCCTCCTCAGGACACCCTCAGGGCACAACTGAGCTATTCCATGTGGAGTCAGGGACGCTTCATCTTGAGGTAGGCGAAACCGAACTGATCATTACAAAGGGCAGCGCAGCAGTAGCCAAGACAGATGTACCCCATAGCTATTCGAATAATGGGAAGTCCAAACTGGTGTTCACCATGTCGGTAACGGAGCTACACCGTCCCACACGGGAACTCTAACACTCAGTGGTTTGCAGGAGGTTCAGTAGCGCCCGGCCCACATCCTGCGCTATCGCATGGCTTCTGGGGTTTGCAACCTCGCGCAGATTTATAAGGGAGAACATGAACGTGATCGATGTCCACAACCTGCTGATTGTCTTTACCGCGTACATCATCGGAGCGGCAAGTCCTGGCCCTAGCAATATGCGGATCATGGGCGTTGCCATGAACCAAGGCCGGCGGTCGGCGTTGTCGCTCGCGGCAGGTGTTATAAGTGGCTCGTTCTTCTGGGGAATATTGGCGGCCACCGGCGTCTCTGCCGTGCTAACGCAGTATGCGCAGGCACTTGTCGTCCTCAAAGTGGCAGGAGGCATCTACCTCCTCTTCCTGGCCATAAAAGCAGGTCGATCCGCACTGACTACCGACGAGCGTCTTGCGCAGCAGGTGGCGGCTGTCCCTAGCGTTACGGGCTTCAAGCTCTATCAGCGGGGCCTTCTGATGCATATCACAAACCCAAAAGCATTGCTGGGATGGGTGGCTACGATGACCCTCGGCCTGGGGCCTGAGGCATCTCCCGTGACAGTCGCTGTCATTCTTTCGGGGTGCACCATGCTCAGCATCACGATCTTCTGTGGTTACGCCATCGTCTTCTCTACCGCCCCCATGGTACGGGGGTACCGGAAGGCTCGCCGCTGGATCGAGGGTACACTCGCGACTGTCTTTGGAGCCGCTGGATTCAAGCTACTGCTTGCCCGCCCCTGAAAATCCGTACGGCTCCACGCCGCCGGACAGCTTATGGCAAAGCTAGCTGTCGGAAATGGGATGACGTAGTGAACCACCGCTGCAGAACTGGTTTCGATGGAAGCGGTGACCGCAGACGCCAGGCAGCTTGAACGGAAATAACACCCTCCTGCTACGCTGACCTACTCCACGGAGGAATCACAATGTCGAACACAGACCTACTCCCTTCCCTACTCTTCAAGATCAATCAAAACCAGCTCGCCCTCGAAGCCGCGATCATGGAGCTGACACTCTGGGTCGAGCAGCGCGGATCAGCGGAGGTCGCCGGCAACGATCGTGGTGCTTTGGACACAATCAGCAAGAACAACGGGTGCTGAGCGGCAATCCGCCTGTGCAGTGACAGCACAGAACAAGGCAATTACAATTTGATTAACATCCAGCGACTTGAGCGATTAAATACCCCATGGAAAGCAAGACTGCGCGCCTCACCGTGCTCATTGACCCCATCAAGAAAAAAGCTTTCGAGGAACTCTGTGCAGCACAAGACCTGACGTCTTCGCAGGTAGTCCGCCAGTTAATTCGTGACTACCTGGATACTCACGGCGCCAGCTATTCGACCAAGAGCAAGCATGCCGCCAGTACCAAGTCATAACCCAACACTGGCAGTTGTTCTCTAGAGG